>JAAYSY010000252.1 GCA_012518235.1 Bacteroidales bacterium | reverse complement strand
CACTAACCATACCAGCAAGCATATAACCTAAATTCATTACTCCAGATGCAAATGCATAATGAGCCATTTTATGTGCTCCAGGAGCTACCTGCTGCATCATAAAAAGAGTTAGTCCTACAAAACCAAATCCATAGCCAAAATACTCACTTACTACAGCACCACCTATTAATAAAACATTTGTTGGTTGTATTATGGCTAAAACTAAATAAATCAAAAAAGGTAGGTTTATAGCACAACATAAAAAAAACAATGTTTTCTTTAACCCACGAGAAGATATATAATATCCTGCTAATATTGAACCTGCTATAAAGGCAATTGTTCCAAATGTTCCATTTATTAATCCGATCTGCTGAATTTCCAATCCCAGCCCCCCATTTTCTATAGGAGCTTTAAGAAATAAGGGTAATATTTTTATAGCCAACCCCTCTGCTAATCGATATAAAATAATAAAAACGATATAAATGACGATGTTTTTTTTCTGAAAAAACGTAGTAAAAACATGTTTAAAAGACTCCCACCCTTCATTTATTGTTGTTGATTGTTCTGTAGGTGTACTCCCAGAAGGTAACACTCTACTATGCCACAAGCTAAGTAGAATCATTATTACAGCACACACTCCCATTATTATCATCCAAGCCTGTACAACACCCATTGAGTTTTTTAGCATTCCTGCAAGAAAAACAAGCCCACCGTTTGCAAATACTTTTGCTATATTAAAGAAAGCACCTTGCCATCCTATATATTGTGCTTGAGTTTTATTATCTAATTCACTCATATAAATACCATCAGTAGCAATATCATGTGTCGATCCACTAAAAGCAATCAGCCCCATTAAAGCAATGGCATAAGTAAAGAAACTGGGTAAAGGAAGGCTCAAAGCGACTAATGCAAAACAAAGACCTGTTAACATCTGAGTACAGATAACAATGTACTTCTTCGTTTTTACCATTTCTAAGAAAGGACTCCACAAAGGCTTTAAGCTCCATGGAAGTATAACCAATGAGGTCCAAAAAGCAATAGATGCGTCCGAAATCCCCATATCAGAGAACATAATAACCGAAACTAGTTGAACCATAACAAATGGCAATCCCATTCCAAAGTACACACTAGGAACCCATTTTAATGGATTAATTTTCTTTTGTAGCATTAAATTTTAGATTAAGTTGTCGTTTTTTAATTCTTATAAAAAGAATCAATTAGAATTTAACATAAAGTCGTTAAACCTAAAGTTAATATCTTTGCTATATATACAACAACTGAAACATATAAAATACTCAATTGAATCCTAAAGAAAGTTTTTAATAAACTATCTATATAGTCATTCTTCTATTAGTATCAATAATAGAACTTATTCAGATTATTTCACTTGTGAAAAATTAAAAAACTAAGATTGCTTCTTGAAGAGTAAAATACAAATAAAACGGGAGCAAAGCAACGTCCCGTTTTATTTCAGTGAAGGGAATGAGAATCGAACTCACACGATATTACTATCACTACCCCCTCAAGGTAGCGCGTCTACCAATTCCGCCACCCCTCCATTTATTAAAAATTCCATTGCAAGATTCTAACCAGAATTAAAGTCAAATATGCACAATGCCCACCTTCATCAGTACAATCGTGTCTATTATTTTACTATCTGGGTTAGCAACAGAAAAGAGCGGAAAACGAGACTCGAACTCGCGACCCCAACCTTGGCAAGGTTGTGCTCTACCAACTGAGCTATTTCCGCAGTGCGAGTGCAAAATTAAAAAGAATAATATCAATATCAAATTCTACACCCAATTATTTTAGTCTAATAAATTTAACTCATTCTACTCCTATAGTCTTCATAAGTAAACTCTCTAAACAATACTGCCTCACCTTGTGTTGTCCATAATCCCATCGCTGGATGATGAACTCCATTAAACATATTTGTTTTAACAGTAGTATAATGAATCATATCTTCAAAAACCAAAACATCTCCCACCTTTAACTCTTCAGGGAAACTCCAATCCCCCATAAAATCTCCGCTTAAGCAAGAATTACCACCTAAACGATATACATGCGGACCTTCATTTCCTATAGTTGCCCCTCTCACTTCTGGCTGATAGGGCATTTCTAAGCAATCGGGCATATGACAAGTAAAACTAACATTTAAAAGAGCTGTTTTTATTCCTTTGTCTTCTACAATATCAACAACCTTAGATGTTAAAACACCTGTTTGCCAAGTAAATGCTGATCCAGGCTCTAAAATAACACTCAGATGAGGATACTTTTTTTTAAATTGAGTGAGAATTTTTATTAAGTGTTTAACATCATATTCCTTATGCGTCATGAGATGTCCACCTCCTAGGTTCAACCATTTTATTTGACTAAACCAATTAGAAAACTTTTTTTCAATGTGTTTTAGTGTTCTTTCTAAAGCATATGAAGAAGATTCACAATGTGTATGACAATGAAATCCTTCTATACCTACTGGTAGTTTGTCATCCAGTTTGTCGGAAGTAACACCAAAACGAGAACCTTTAGCACAAGGATTATACAATTCGGTTTCAACTTCAGAATATTCTGGATTAATACGTAATCCACAAGATATATTTTTCCCTTTTGTTCTTGAATAGAAATGATTAAACTGATTCAGTGAATTAAATGAAATATGACTACTATAACTCATTATCTCATCAAACTCTTCATCTACATACGCTGGAGCATATGTGTGTGCCTTATTACCAAACTCTTCTACTGCTAAGCGGGCTTCAAACAAAGAACTTGCTGTACAATAATCTATATATTCTCTAAATATGGGAAAGCTCTTCCACATTGCAAAAGATTTAAAAGCAAGTATAACTTCCACATCAGCTTCAATAATAACCGACTTGATAAGCTCTAAATTCTCACGCAATAACTTTTCATCAATAATATAGCTTGGGCAAGGAAACTTTTTAATATCCATATTAAAATTATCTTAGTTTATAATTCTATTAATCTAACACCTTGAAACGAGCAAAACGCAATAAAAGTTGTTTTTCTCCCGCATGTTGAAATTTTATTTTAGCTTTTGCATTATCTCCTACCCCCTCAACACTAATTACTTCTCCTAGACCAAAACGCTCATGCTCTATTGACTGTCCTTTGATTAAAAGGGGTTGATCACCTGTAATAGCAGGATTTAAACTAGGAGGTATTGTCCGTACTCTTCGCAGATTCTTAGTCGAGTGCATTGGACTTTCGTCTCTTTTAGATTCATTATGTAAAAAAGGTCTCTGCTGTTGTTGTGATACAGATGTTCTAAACATCCTAGATGTATTATCTATAGCTCTTCCCAAAGTAAATGATGCAGGAACATCTAAGTACTTTACATCAATTTCTTTCAAAAATCGACTTGGAATACCTGGCTCTGTTTTACCATAACGAAAACGGGATTTTGCATACGATAAAAAGCAATTCTCTTCTGCTCTTGTTATGGCAACATAAAACAATCTACGTTCTTCTTCTAATGCACTAGGCGTATATCCAGACATACCACTAGGAAAAAGGTTTTCTTCTAAACCAACAACAAAAACATTACTAAACTCTAACCCTTTAGCTGAATGTATGGTCATTAAGGTTACTTTGCTTTCCTCTTCATTATCATCATCTTGATCTGTTAATAAAGAAACCTCCGAAAGAAAGTCCGAAAGAAATACTTGCTCGTTTCCTTCTTCTAATCTGGTATTACAAAAGTCATTTATTCCATTTAAAAGTTCCTCAATATTCTCCTTTCGACTCAAACTTTCTGGAGATGTTTCTTTTAAAATATCAGCCATAATTCCCACCTCTCTCACAATACGATAAGCCATTTCATAAGCATTTTTCTTAGTCGCATCTACTATAAAAGAGTGAATCATCTGTTCAAATTCTAATAACCTATTGGTCGCTCCTTTATTTATAGCTAGATTATACTCTTCTGGATTTTTTAACACTTTCCATAAACTAATGCTATTTTGTGTAGCGGCTTCTAGTATTTTATCTTGTGTTACTTTACCAATACCTCGAGTTGGATAATTAATAATGCGTTTAAATGCCTCTTCATCATGTGGATTAACTACTAATCTAAAGTAGGCTATAGCATCTTTTATTTCTTTGCGTTGATAAAAAGACAATCCACCATAAATTCGATATGGGATTCCACGTTTGCGCATAGACTCTTCGAAAACACGACTTTGTGCATTTGTTCTATAAAGTATAGCAAAGTCAGAGTAAGTGTATTCCTTTCTTCGTATCAATTCGCTTAATTGATTCACAACAATTTCTGCTTCTTCAATATCGCTATAAGCTTCAAATAGTTTTATTTTATTTCCTTCTTGATTATTAGAGAAAACATCTTTACTTATTTGTTTTTCATTCTTCTTTATTAGACTATTTGCAGCACTTACAATATTCTGTGTTGAACGGTAATTACGTTCCAATTTAAAAACTTTAGCTCGGGGATAAACTTTGGTAAAATTCAAAATATTATCAATGTTTGCACCTCTAAAAGAATAAATACTTTGGGCATCATCCCCTACCACGCAAACTCTTTCGTGCTCTTTTCCCAACATGGAAACAATAGTATGTTGAGCGCTATTAGTATCTTGATACTCATCTACTAAAATATATTGAAACTGTTCTCTATATTTAGCTAAAATAGCAGGATTATCCCTTAACAACAGAAAGGTATAAAGCAACAAATCGTCAAAATCCATAGCATCTGCTTGCCTACAACGCCCCCAATAATATTTATAGATTTCATGAATAGCTGGCATTTGCGCATTTTTATCACTTTCATAAAGCTCACTATTCTGTGCATAAACTGCAGGTGTTATCAAATAATTCTTAGCATTTGAAATGCGTGATTGTACCACACTATCTTTATACTTTTTATCATCTAAATTCATTTGTCGAATAATTGTTCGTATTAAATTTCGACTGTCAGCTGAATCATAAATAGTATAATTAGAAGAAAAGCCTAAGATCTCTGATTCTCGTCGTAAAATACGAGAAAAAATGGAATGAAATGTTCCCATCCACAAATAGTTAGCAGTTCCTCCTCCTACTTGTTGATCAATTCTTTCTTGCATTTCACGTGCGGCTTTATTAGTAAAAGTCAAAGCTAATATATTCCAAGGCTTGAACCCTTGTTCTAACAAATAAGCTATTTTATAAGTTAGTACACGTGTTTTACCAGATCCAGCTCCAGCAATAACTAAGGAAGGACCCTCATTATATAAAACAGCATTCCGCTGATTATCATCTAAATCTTGTAAGTAGTCAGACATAAGAACTTTCTTCTCGTTAATTGTTTTCATTCCATTATCTTAAAGACAAAGATATAAGAAAGTTTACTTAACAGAGAACAATTTAAAGGGTTATGACGTTTCTATATATGAAAGGTTTCATTGATGAACTTAATCTTTATATATTATGAAACTATTATTAACCACATTAATTGTTATGATTATGAATTTTGATATGCCAAAATTACCGTATGCTAAAAATGCATTAGAGCCAGTTATAAGTGAGCAAACTATTGATTTTCACTATGGCAAGCATTTACAAAATTATGTAAATACATTAAATAACCTTGTAAAAGGAACTGAGTTTGAAAGTAAATCTTTAAATGATATTGTTAAAACAGCACCTGATGGAGCTATCTTTAATAACGCAGGCCAAGTGCTAAATCACACATTATATTTCCAACAATTCACAGGTTCTCAAGTTCAAAAAGAGCCTAAAGGAAAATTAGCTGATGCTATTAAAAGAGACTTTGGAAGTTTTGAAGACTTTAAAAATGAGTTTAATAATGCTTCTACTACACTTTTCGGATCAGGTTGGGCCTGGCTATCTGTAGATAAAGAGGGTAAACTTAAAATTACAAAAGAAATAAATGGTAGTAATCCTCTTCGTTATGATTTAACTCCTTTATTAGGATTCGATGTTTGGGAACACTCTTACTATATTGATTTCCAAAACAGACGTGCTGACCATATCAAAGCATTATGGGATATTGTTGATTGGGCTGTTGTAGAAAAAAGATTTGATAAATAAATATATCTTTTAGTGGGATTTACCATTTTCTAAAAAGATGATTTTAATATGTTATAAACGACTGATGTGTGTCCACATCAGTCGTTTTTTATCTTCTTTTTTATTAAACTCATAAATAACTATTGGTCTTAAATAAGAGACTAACTACTCTAAAACTAGAAACCCATATAAATATTCATTAGGAACAAAAAAAACTCTTACTTTTGTACAAAATACATTTTCATTTACATTAAAGGAATAAAAAAAGTGGCCAAGAAAAAAAGAAGAGAACCCGTTATTTTAGAAAAGGTAATGATTACAGACATAGCTGCGGAAGGAAAAGCGATAGCCAAAGTGGATGATTTGGTTATATTTGTTCCCTATGTAGTACCTGGAGATATTGTTGATCTACGACTCAGACGGAAACGCAAACGTTATGCTGAAGCTGAAGCTGTTTTTTTTCATGAGTATTCAGCTACTCGGTCTGAACCTTTCTGCGAACACTTTGGTATCTGTGGCGGCTGTAAATGGCAAATGCTTCCCTACAACGAACAGCTAAAATTTAAACAACAACAAGTTTACGATAACTTAAAAAGAATTGGAAAAGTTGATTTTCCTAATATATCTCCTATTATTGGATCAAAAAATACAACTTTTTATCGTAATAAGTTAGAGTTTACCTTTTCAAATAAGCGATGGCTTACAAGAGAAGAAATAGAAAAAGAAGTGGTATATGAACAGATGAATGCTTTAGGATTTCACATTCCTGGTGCCTTCGACAAAGTTTTAGATATTAATAAATGCTGGTTACAAACTGAATTATCTAATACTATTCGCAACGAAGTAAGAAAATATGCTCTTGAGCATGATCTTCCTTTTTTTGATCTAAGGGAACACGAAGGGATGCTTCGGAATTTAATTATTCGCACCTCCTCAACGGGTGAAGTAATGGTTATTTTATCTTGCCAAATAAAATCAGAAAAAGAAGAACTACAATTCTCTGACATCTTACAGCATCTGGCTAACACTTTCCCTCAAATAACATCTCTACAATATGTTGTAAATAATAAAGCCAATGAAATCATTACCGATTTAGACATTAAGACATTCAAGGGCTCCTCTTATTTATATGAAGAAATGGAAGACCTAAAATTTAAGGTCGGGCCCATATCCTTCTATCAAACAAATTCAAACCAAGCCTACGAGCTTTATAAGGTAGCGCGAGATTTTGCAAAGCTAAAGGGTAATGAATTAGTCTATGATTTATATACTGGAACAGGTACTATAGCAAACTTTATTGCTCGTAGTGCTAAAGAAGTTATTGGTATAGAATATATACCCGAAGCGATTGAAGATGCAAAAGAGAATTCCGCAATTAATAATATAAAGAATACAAAATTCTTTGCTGGAGACATGAAAGATATATTAACCCCCAGTTTTATTGTAGAACATGGTCAACCGGATGTTATTATAACCGACCCTCCAAGAGCTGGAATGCATAAAGATGTGGTGGATGTTATTTTACAAACAGCACCTCAACGTATAGTTTATGTTAGCTGTAATCCTACCACACAAGCTAGAGATGTAGAACTACTAAATGTGAAATACCAAGTAGTAGCTGTACAACCTGTTGATATGTTTCCCCATACACAACATGTTGAAAACGTTATTTTATTAGAAAAGAGAATAAAAAATGAATAATAGAAAAGAGAATTTTGCTAGAGCTAGAAATAGATATACTAATTATAAAGTAACTGAATCTGCCGAGCTGATGGATTTCTTATCTCAAAAGATGCCTGAAGCTAGTAGAACAACATTGAAGAATCTACTATCCAAGCGTCTTGTTTATGTAAATCGAATCATAACGACTCAATACAATCATCCTTTAGAGCCTGGTATGATGGTCCAAATTAGTCAGGACAAAGACAGAAAACCCTTTAGAAGCAAATACATTGATATTGTACATGAAGATGCTTACTTTATTATAATAGATAAATTCTCAAATACTCCATCCAGTCCCATCCGAGGAAGAGAAGCTAAAAGCTCTGCGCTTTACATCCTAGAAAACTACATCAGACAATACCATAATCGAAGAAAAATATACCCTATATACAAAATGGAAGAGGATTTTTCAGGATTAATGATTTATGCAAAAGATGAACATACAAAAGATTCTTTTGACGAAAGTTGGAGTCAATTAGTAAAAGAGTATGTTTTTGCTGCTATTTGTGATGGTAAACCTAAACAAAACTCAGGTACCATAACTTCTTGGGTTATAGATGGACAAGTTTATTTTTCACATACGCCAATGAGTAGTGAAGAAATAGATAAAGCAACTACAAAATATAGATTCATTAAAGAACTACCCAACAATCAATCTTTAGTGGAATTTTCACCTGCCGATCCGAGTAGAAATCAAATAAAATTACATGCTAAAGAACTAGGGTGTCCTATGGTTGGTGATAAAAGATATAACACAAATAGCAAGGCTAAAAAATTAGCTGCTCACGCCTATAAACTTGCTTTTAATCATCCTGTAACCCGTGAATTAATCAAACTAGAATTACCTCTACCAAATCATATACAAGCTCTGCTCTAAGAGCTTGTATGCATAATAGGAATTAATATTATATCTTTAATTTATTCTATTAAAAACAACCGATATCCCTCGTCCATTTTTAAATTCTTCAGGGTTAGCGTAGAAAAACGCAGTCAATCGATAAGGAGTCATTTTTCGAAACTCTATAAAACAAACATCTGAATTCACATAGTCTAAGACTAGTACATTTCTTTCATAACGATGCCAGTACCAATCAAAAGCTATTT
>JAAYSY010000251.1 GCA_012518235.1 Bacteroidales bacterium | reverse complement strand
AGCAGTGTAGAAAATCTGAAATTTTAACACTATCATTAATTCCTAGTCGTACTAATGCATAAATCCTCAGTTCAGTTGTTAACTGATTTTCTTTTTTGAGTACTATCTGTTTATCAGGTTCTAATAACTTGTTAAAATCGGCTACAAAATTGGGATATATCTTTAAGAAAACTGCATCAAAACTTTTATAGAATTCCTCTAATTCTTTTTTAGGTAGATAATAAGCACTGGTTAAATTCTCAATTTCATCATACTTTCTAACTTTAATTAAGCGATTAATTTTAAGTCTAAAAGCATCTAGTTTACTAATATAATCTGAACAAAGTGAGAATACATATCCTACATACTCTTCTTTAACATAGTTGGATTCTTGTAGTTTGTTATTTATTTCATTTAGCTGTTCGTTTAAAATTTTAGTATTTAGATTAGTTTGTTCTAAATCATCATTGGCTTTAGCTAAATTTTTGTGTGCTTCTGAAAGTTCTTTAATGTGTTTATTTAAGAGTTTATTTGTTTCTTTCTGATTATTTTTAGCTATGCTTATTTTTTTGACTTGGCTATATATGTAAAAAAGAGAAATAACTAAGATTATTGAGAGTATACTAGTTAGGTAAAGAAAGAAACGTAATTTTTGTTTTTGTTGAGCATTTAGTTCTTGATATGCTTTATGTATGGTGTTTTGTGTTGAGGCTATATTCACCACTCTTACTCTATTTTTGTAGAGTTGTGCATTAGTTAGACAGTGATTAATATATGAGTACGCTCTGTCAATATCTCCTTTAGTGTACATGATATAAGCCAATTCTTGGAGTGATGCTATCTCATTATTTGCTATTTTTACATCAGCTATGGCTGATAATGTCAGATAGTTTATAAACTCTTTTTCATTGTTTTCGTGGTTATAAATATGGGCTAATACATAAGCTTTCATAGCGTAATAGCGTGTATTATTTGTGTTATTAGCTAAGTCGCTAATTAGTTGTTGTTTAACTGATTGTAAATCTCCTGTATCTAGAGCATACCAAGCTTTGTGCCATAAGTATAGCGGATCATTAGGTGTTATGACTGTTAATATTGAATCCCTGTAATTTTTTTCTTTTTGGTAGTATAAATCGGCCAATCTTTCTTCATCTCCTGAATATTGGACTAAGTGTGAATAAAGGTATATTTTTTGGCGATAATACTCTGTTTTAAGTCTTCGTGTTAATATAGAGCGATCAACTTCTTTTAAGGCATCAGTTGCTTCTTTTAATAAGCCCGTAGCAGCTAAGATAAAAGATTCTTGTATTTTCCACTCTGCTACCCCCAATTTATTGTTCAATTCATTGGCAATACGTAGATTTTCATAAATATAGTGTAGAGCAGAGTCACTGTCGTAAACAAAGTATTCGTCGTAAAATAGTTTATTTATCCAGTATAATTCCTCTAAATCTGTAACATGTGATTTTTTTTCTCTTAGCTGGAGTATCTTTTGTTCTTTTATTTCTATATATTCTTCTTTCTGTGCCAGAGTAGAGTCTAATGTGGTAAGTGTTTTTTCTGTTTCGAAAACTGCAAATATGGGAAGAGGTAAACAGTAACAAAACAGTAGTACTAGTAGGGTTTGTTTGTTTATCATAATTGGTATTTTAGCTAACAGGTATAAAGTTACTGTTTTATTATGATTATTCTTTATATTACTAGATACTTTGTTTTTTAAGAAATCTAAAAAAGTATTAGTTGTGTTGTAGTAAAAATTCGTTTTAACAATAATAGGCTAGAGTAATAAGCTCTAACCTATTAATTATGTAATTTTATATTATTTTGAGCGTGAATTATACTTTTTCTTTTATAAGTCCTGTACGGTAAGCCACTAAAAGTTTTTGTAAGTCAAAAATTTGTTCCGATAATTCTTTACCAATATCAGTATGTTTAACAAGAACCCTTT
>JAAYSY010000250.1 GCA_012518235.1 Bacteroidales bacterium | reverse complement strand
TTTAATCAATAGTTAGGTTGAAAAAGAAAAAATATAGACTAAAAAATAGATCTTATCATTTAGTCTATACTTCATTTTCTTTTAATTCCAACATCTCTATTCCATCATCCCCACATGCCCTAGGCAAATACCTTAAAGGTCTAGGCCAAGTGAGTGGTATGACCTAGACCTATTATAGGTCTTAATTAAACACACACTCTAAGCACTTATTAACATCTTAAAATCTAGAGTTGTTAAAAATCAATCGGTATTCCGTTCCTTTTAGTCTTGTATTTTTTGTATATTTAGTACTATAGATTTTTTAGAAACTTAGAATTCAAAGAAAATGAAGAAAATAGTTGTTTTAACGGGAGCTGGAATGAGTGCAGAAAGTGGAATAGATACTTTTCGTGATTCGGGAGGATTGTGGGATAAATACCCTGTTGAGCAAGTAGCTACGCCTGAGGGATATCACGCTAATCCACAATTAGTACTTGATTTTTATAATACCCGGAGAAAAGAGTTACTAACTGTTTCACCTAATGAGGGACATAAAATATTAGGGGAACTAGAAAAGCATTTTAAGGTGACTATTATTACACAAAATGTAGATGACTTACATGAAAGAGGTGGTAGTTCAGATGTTATTCATTTACATGGTGAATTGACAAAGGTTTGTTCTACAGATAGTCCCAATGATTCAAGATTCATAAAAGAATTAGAACCTGATAATTATGAGGTTAAAATGGGTGATTTAGCTGGTGATGGTTCACAATTACGCCCATATATTGTATGGTTTGGTGAACCTGTTCCAAAAATAGAAGTTGCAATAGATATAGTTAGAAAAGCTGATATTTTCATTATTATAGGAACTTCTATGAATGTCTATCCTGCTGCTGGACTTCTACATTATGTTCCTCAAAGTGTGCCTGTTTATTTAATTGACCCCAAACAAGTTAATGTCTCACGAGCAGGGGTACATATTATTCAAAAAGGAGCATCAGAAGGAATGCGATTATTAAAAAAGAAACTACTTCAAGAATAGTCGAAATATAAACCCCACATGATTGATCAGTGTACGTGTAAGCCCATAGTGTTTTACCATAATATGAAAGCGTTCTAATAAGGACGCTTTTCTATTTTTTGTTGTTAATCCTTCTTCTAAGTAATCGACTAAAACAAGATTTGAGTTATGTATAAAAGAAGACTTCTTTAATATTCTAATACACCAATCAAAATCGGAGGAGAATTTATACTCTAAATTATAGGGTTCAACTAATTCTCTTTTAGCAAAAAAAGATTGATGACAAACAAGCATCCCCTTTGAAAAGCTCTTCCATGTTAATTCTTTTGGGGGCTGTAATCTTCTCATATGTAAAAACTCCCCAGCATAATTTACTATTGCAGTGTTACCATATATAACATCAGGTTGAACTCCAAAGGGGATGGTGCGTATTAATTGCTCAATCGTTGTAAGACTATGAAAAACATCTCCTGCATTCAAAAAAACAAGGTAGTCACCAGAAGCTTTCGATATTCCTTTATTCATAGCATCATAAAGCCCTCTATCTAGCTCACGAATAACTACATCAATTACATTCATATAATCAGATAGTATATTCACCGTATTATCTGTTGAATTCCCATCAACAATAATAAACTCTAGATTACTATATGATTGCTCTATTACACTATCAATTGTTTTTTCTAAATACTTTTCAGCATTGTAAGTAACTGTAATAACAGAAATCTTTGGTAAGTAATTATTTTCCATTTCCTTTTAAAAGTGATTGATACAACTGGATATATTTAGGAGTAACAACTTCTTCACTATAAGAGTTCAAAACTTTTTCTCTCGCTGTTTCGCTCAAACTATAATAAGTACTATTTTTCAATACCCACTGTACACCATCCACTAAGTCAGAAACATCTCCAAACGATGCTACATATCCATTTTCCAAATGATCAATCATTTCCGGTATCCCCCCTACATTAAAACCAACACATGGAGTACCACAAGACATTGCTTCCATTATCATATTGGGTAAATTCTCCTCCAGTGAGGAAGTTATATAAAGATCAACAGCATTATATATATCCACTTTTTTTTCTGTTTCAGTAACAAATCCCATAGAATAGACAGTAAATGGAGACAAGTCTTCCAACTTCTCTGTATTATTACCAACTACAACAATCCCTAAATTATCTGAAGTATAACCACTAAGCCTCAACTTCTCACAGGCTTCAATAAAAGGCTCAAAACCCTTTCTTTTATCTGATACATTCACAGAGCCAAAAAGTATTAATGTTTTATCTTGAGGTAGGTTCAAGTATTTTCTACACAAAGACTTGTTCTTTGGTTTATAAGTGTTTATAGATATAACATTAGGAATAGAAAACACCTGTTGATTTTTTGTCAATGCACTTTTCTTTGCTTCATTAGCAATCCACTGGCTACACCCTACAAAAGTTAGTGCATAGGGTAAGTAAAGTTTTCTTTTTCTATGAAAGACATGATATGATAAATCTCGAGGTAGTTTTCTAAATGCTAAATAAGGACAATTCATGCAATAAGATTCATATTGATCACAACTTCGGGCATGATGACAAACTCCCGTTATAGGCCACATATCATGAAGTGTCCAAACAATAGGTTTACCTGAGGTTATTATTCTTCCGATTTGTCGCAAAGACAACATACCTTGATTTACCCAATGTAAATGTATAATATCAGCTTCTTGAAAAGCCCTTTCACGCGTAACATCCACCCCTGCATTAGCAATATCTATTTGAAAGATTTTAGACCGTTTCAGCCCACAAGCCAACCAAATAACTAATCGCTCCCATAGAAAACTAAATAAATACCTAAATTTAGCTTGAATAGTCACTATCTTATCTGAGCCACTTTGTTTATCTTTAACTAGAAGTTTAGCTTCCACTTCAGCCTGTTTATTTAAAGCTCTTAATAATCGATTGGAAGCAACAGCAGCTCCACCAACAGAATCTGAGGTATTTATCAATAGAATCTTAATCTTTTCACTCATTTCATTTATGCTTTAAAATCCCCTTTCAAGGTTCGCTTAATTCTACGTCTTACCTTAGCCCAAAATCCTTGAGTTTGCTTATAATACTTCTGAAAAATAACACGTGCTTCTAGATTCTCTTTAATTGGATCAATTTTTTCTAGAGGTAGGTCCGCCATCCACAATCTGGAACCGTAAAGATCTCCACCACCACAATGTGTACCACTTCCATCAAACCCTTTATTGCTAACTAATGAACGCCCTACATTCAAGGAGAGTATGTTGTTTAAGAATAAAGTAGCATTCCAACGAATGGCCCAAGAATCATTCTCTCCATTTACTTGTTTATGTAGCATCTTAGTAAAGGGATAAGCCCCATTAAAATCGAATATTTTATTCAATCTTCGTTTTTTCAACTCATGCAATAACTCTTGCCCATTAGGATTAAAAAGAGCCCACGAATCTTTCCAAGTAGCCCACCCCCAACTACCAGTCCATCTTATTAAAAAGGTATGGGGCAATTCTGTAGAATTAGTAAAATCACAAGCTTGTATATGTCCAACTCGTGGTTCATCTTGATATAACTCTAGTGCTTGATTCATAAAAGTTAAAAAGTAAGGGGCTACAACTAAATCATCTTCTAACACAATGACTTTTCCAAAATGATTAACTTGTTCAGTAACTCCATCAATAATACTCCGTGCTAATCCTTTATTTTCATTTTGTTCAATAATCGTTACTTTCTTAAATCCTCTTATAGTTTGAATATAAGAACGAACCTCCTTCACTCCTTTTTCATCTTCAGTATTTCTCGCTCCATCAGCATAAATAAATAACTCACTCTCTTTTGCTAAAGAGTTATCTAGCAGAGAGCTTATTAACTGTTTTGTGTGTTCTAAACGGTTGTAAACAAATAACAAAATGGGTGATAGCATAATTTTATTTTTATAAGCAACTATTACTCTCGACCAGTAGATCAGTCTGTAGTATTCTTTTTCTTAAATCCTATTTTCAATAATCCATTGACTATTTCTAAAACCAGCTCCTTTTTTAATATATATATTATTGAAAGATAGATTGTTGCCCCCATTAAAATACGAAGAATTAATTTAAATAGTAAAGAATCTAACGGTTGAGTAACATAAAAAACTAAAGTCATAACTAAACCTGCTGTTAACAGAAAACTCGATATATCTTTTATAGCCTCCCAAAATGAATAGGATATTTCTTTTTGAACAAAATAGTGCCAAACAATCAGCCAACTTATATTAAGAAGCACAAACGATGCGACCATTACCCGTATGCCATATGAATACACAAATAATAATAAAACCATTTGAGCTACACCTAACATTAATACACTCCACATATAAATAGTGGATTTACCTTTGCTTATAATTAAATGACTGTATAAATGCGCAATAGGTGCAAAAGCCCCCCAAATACATAACATTTGTAATAATGGAACACTAGGTAACCACTTAGCAGTTATGGTAAGAACAATGAGTTCTTCTGCTACAATAGATAGTCCAAACATAGCGGGGAAAGAGAGGAAAACAGTAAATTGAAGCATTTTCCGAAAGACTCTTTTTTGCCTCTCTTTCTCTTCAGAAGCTTCTGCTAATACAGGTTGTGCTACACCATTAACCATGTTAATGATAACAAAACTACTCATGTTATTCCATTTTGAAGCTTGAGTATAATCACCCACTTTATCAACAGCAAATAATCTTCCCAGTAAAACAGTTAGAATGTTATTATTTATATGGTTGAATATATTAGTAAGTAACACTTTACTACTAAAAGAAAACATTTTTCTCAACGGCTGAAAATTCAAATTCAAACTAGGCCTCCATGGAGAGAACCACCAAAAAAGAAGGGTTACAACACCTACGTAAGTCACAGCCTGAATAGCAAGACTCCAATAACTAAAGCCTAAAACAGCTAAAGATAAACCTAATGTACCCGAAATAACCAAACCAATGATTTGTGCTATAGCTTTCTCTTTCACCATTAAATGCCTAAATAAATAAGCACTTTGTGCAGTGCCTATACTAGAGAAAACAAATCCTAAAAAAATAAATCGAGCTAGTGGAGTTAATTCAGGTATTCCATAAAATTGAGAGATGAAGGGAGCTAATAGAAAAAGTAAGAGATAAAGTGTTACTCCCATTAATAGACTAAACCAAAACACAGCGTTAAAGTCTTTATGCTTAGCCTCTTTTTTTATTGCTAAAGCTGAAGTAAATCCACTTTCTTGCAAAGAATTAGCAATTAAAGAAAAAATGGTGAGCATACCCACCATTCCATATTCTTCACGCTCTAAAATACGGGCTAAAAAAACACCTAATAAAAGACTCAATACTTGTTGTAACGTATTGCTTACCCCACCCCAAAACAATCCAGTGGCTGTCTTTTCTTTTAGTGTTTTTCCTCCCATTTTTTAGTACATATCTTTCTATTTAATTTCATTTCCTGGTGTAACCTCTTTTTTGGGTTGCAATAAAACCAAATTCCCATCACTATCTTCAGTAGATAAAATCATACCTTCAGATAATACCCCTCTCAGTTTTCTAGGTGCTAAATTGGCAATAAAACAAACTTGCTTCCCTACCAAGTCCTCAGGCTTATAGAATTCGGCAATACCCGACACAATAGTCCGCTGATTCAATCCATCTTCTATCTTAAATTGTAGCAACTTATCTGTTTTAGGAACTTTTACGCACTCTAATACAGTCCCTACACGCATATCAAGCTTTAGAAAGTCATCAAATTCAATATTTGGTTTAATAGGATTTGCTTTATGATTCATTTTATCGTTCTCTTCTTTAATTTTCCTTAGTCGCTCTATTTGTATTTCAATTTCTTCATCCTCAATTTTATCAAAAAGAAGTTCAGGCTTACTCAATTGATGCCCTTCTTTAAGAAGTGAAGTGCTGCCTAACTCATCCCATTCAAACGAATCTACTTGAATTAATGCTCTAAGCTTCTTTGAACTAAAAGGCAAAAAAGGCTCAAAAGCAATTGCCAAATTTGCTACTAACTGCAAACTAATGTTCATAATTGTAGCCACGCGACTCATATCAGTTTTAGCAACCTTCCAAGGCTCTGTATCGGCTAAGTATTTATTTCCTATACGAGCTAAATTCATCGCTTCACGTTGTGCATAACGGAATTTAAAGTCCTCTAAATATCCTTCTATTTTTTCTTTTATAGAGGAAAATTCAGCTAAGGTTTCTTTATCATAATCCGTGAGATTAGCTATAGCTGGAACTTTACCTTCAAAATACTTATGCGTTAGAACCAAAGCACGATTTACAAAGTTTCCATAAATGCCCACTAACTCACTATTGTTATGTGCTTGAAAATCTTTCCAGGTAAAATCATTGTCTTTTGTTTCAGGAGCATTAGCTGTCAGCACATAGCGTAAGACATCTTGTTTTCCTGGAAAATCCTTTAAGTATTCATGTAACCATACTGCCCAATTACGAGAAGTGGATATCTTATCACCTTCTAAGTTCATGAATTCATTACTAGGTACATTATCTGGCAAAATATAACTTCCTTCAGCTTTTAACATAGCTGGAAAAACAATACAATGAAAAACTATATTGTCTTTACCTATAAAATGAACTAATCGCGTTTCTGGGTCTTTCCACCATGTTTCCCAACTATCTGGTAAAAGCTCCTTTGTATTAGAGATATATCCAATGGGTGCATCAAACCAAACATAAAGAACTTTCCCTTCGGCATCAGCTAAAGGTACCGGGATGCCCCAGCTTAAATCTCTACTTACAGCCCTAGGTTGAAGTCCCATATCTAGCCAACTTTTACATTGCCCATAAACATTAGGACGCCACTCTTTATGATCTTCTAAAATCCACTTACTCAGCCACTCCTCGTGTTTATCTAAAGGAAGATACCAATGCTTTGTTTCTTTCATACTGGGTTTTCCACCAGATATAACACTCTTAGGATTAATTAGGTCGGTTGGATTCAAGGAAGTACCACAAGACTCACACTGATCACCATAAGCACCTTCAGCATGACAATGAGGACACTCACCTGTAATGTATCTATCAGCCAAAAATGTTTTAGCTTCTTCATCATAGTACTGCTCAGAAGTTTTTTCAACAAATTCTCCTTTCTCATATAGTTTCTTAAAAAAATCAGAGGCTACTTCTTTATGCGTTTCAGAAGTAGTGCGACTATAGATATCGAAAGAGATACCAAATTCTTTAAAAGAGTCTTTTATCAACTTATGATAACGATCCACAACATCTTGTGGTGTTATACCTTCTTTTTTCGCTCGTATGGTTATAGGAACACCATGTTCATCAGAACCACCTACAAATAAAACATCTCTCTTTTTTAATCTTAAATATCTAACATAAATATCTGCAGGTACATATACACCAGCCATATGTCCTAAATGAACGGGTCCATTAGCATATGGAAGTGCTGCAGTTACTGTAGTCCGCTTAAAATTTTTATTCATAAAGTATCTCTTTTTTATTCGAAATCAATGATAGACACAAAGATAAGTACTTTTTTTGGACTCTACCGAGTAGTTTACAGGTTTGTTTATCATACTCTTTTTGTCTCACCGACCTTTTCTATATTTGAAACAATTAGTATCTTTCTTTCGTTATACAAGTAGACATTTAATATAATAGACATTATGATCACACCCCAACTGATTCAACCTAACAGTATTGTTGTTGTAGGAGCTTCTCCTAATATTAATAAGCCTGGAGGTGCCGTTTTAAGAAACCTTATTCTTGGAGGATATAAAGGAGAACTTCGAGCGGTTAACCCCAAACACAAGAAAGTACAAGGTGTGAATTGCTATAAGGATGTTACTGTTATTCCTCCAACTGATTTAGCCATTCTTGCTATTCCTGCTCCTGCTTGTCCTAGTGTTATTGAATTACTAGCAAAAGAAAAACATACACGTGCCTTTATTGTTCTTTCTGCAGGTTTTGGAGAAGAAACTGAACAAGGTGCTATTTGGGAAGATCAAATTGTAGATACTGTCAACCGCTATAAAGCTTCTCTAATTGGTCCCAACTGCATTGGCTTACTGAATCACTGCCATCACAGTGTTTTTACACAACCTATTCCTTCGCTTAACCCAAAGGGTGTTGACTTAATCTCTGGTTCGGGTGCTACAGCAGTCTTTATTATGGAGTCAGCTGTAATAAAAGGATTGCCTTTTAATTCCGTTTGGTCTGTTGGTAATGGGAAACAGATTGGTGTAGAAGATGTACTCGCTTATATGGATAAAAACTTTGATTCAGAAAAAGATTCACACATCAAGCTACTATACATGGAAAGCATTAGGAATCCTGATAAGCTACTTCACCATGCTTCCTCCTTAATAAAAAAAGGTTGCAAAATAGCAGCGATAAAAGCAGGAAGTTCAGATAGTGGTATGCGAGCAGCATCCTCTCACACAGGTGCTATAGCTAGTTCTGATTCGGCTGTTGAAGCCTTATTTCGTAAAGCTGGTATTGTTCGTTGTTTTTCTCGTGAAGAATTAACCACAGTAGGCTGTGTATTTACTCTACCTGAGCTTAAAGGTAGAAATTTTGCTATTGTTACTCATGCTGGGGGCCCAGGAGTCATGTTAACAGATGCGTTATCCAAAGGATCATTAAATGTTCCCTCCCTTATAGGGGAATTAGGCGAGGAGTTAAAAAAACATTTGCTTCCAGGAGCATCTATTAGTAATCCTATTGATATTCTTGCCACAGGAACTCCTGAGCAAATGGCAATGGCTATTGATTATTGTGAAAACCATTTTGACCATATTGATGCAATCTTTGCAATTTTTGGTACTCCAGGATTAGTCAACATGTCTGAAACTTATGAAATGCTCCATCAGAAAATTAAAGATGGGAAAAAGCCTATATTCCCCATTTTACCCTCTATCCATACTGCTAAAAAAGAGGTCACAGAATTCTTAAATAAAGGACATGTAAATTTTGCAGATGAAGTTACTTTAGCTAAAGCTATAACTCAAATATTAAATACTCCCAAACCTTCTCGTATAGAACCAGACCTATCTTTAATTAATATCGCTGAAATCAGATCTATTATTGAATCGGTCCCCAAAGATGGTTACTTAAGTCCGGAGTGTGTTCAAAAACTCCTTACAGCAGCTAATATACCCACAGTAAGAGAATTAGTCTCTGATAAACTAGATCCTCTTATTGATTTTGCTGAAACAGTTGGTTTTCCTGTTGTTTTAAAGGTTGTAGGACCCATACATAAATCAGATGTAGATGGAGTAGCTCTAAACATCAAAAATAAAGAGCACTTAACCTATGAGTTTGAGCGCATGATTCAAATTCCTAACACAGAAGCATTATTAATACAACCTATGCTGAAAGGAACGGAACTATTTCTTGGTGCAACTTATGAAGAAAATTTTGGACACGTTGTTTTATGTGGGCTTGGTGGAATCTTTGTGGAAATTCTTAAAGACATCTCTTCAGGACTGGCTCCTTTATCTTATGAAGAGGCCTATTCTATGATTCAGTCGTTACGAGCCTATCCTATTTTTCAAGGAGCTAGAGGTCAAGAAGCTATAAACAAAGAAGAATTTGCCCATATCATTGTACGCTTATCTACACTACTTCGATTTGCTAAAGAAATTAAGGAAATGGACATCAATCCACTCCTTGGTAACTCAGAACAGATTGTTGCGGTGGATGCACGCATTCGCATAGAAAGAGATACTTCAAAACCTAATTATTGAGTGGCCCACCCAGCTCGATCAAGGTTTCTATAACCGATAGCTTCTGCTAAGTGTGGTGTTTTTACCTGCAACGAGCCTTCTAAATCGGCTATTGTTCGGGCAACTTTAAGTATTCTATCGTAGGCCCTAGCTGACAAATTTAAACGTATCATAGCATTTTTGAGTAATGATAACCCCGCCGAATCAGGTTGAGCATACTTAGCTAATAAACGACTATTCATTTGTGAGTTGCTATAAATAGTAGAAAACTCTTTATATCTCTCTCTTTGAATATTTCTAGCTTTAACGACTCGTTGACGAATAGACTCGCTTGATTCTCCCCATTCTCTTTTTGATAATTCTTCGAAAGGAACAGGAACAATCTCTACTTGTATATCGATACGATCTAATAATGGTCCTGATATTTTATTCAGATAACGCTGTACTTGGGTTGTTGAACAAACACAGGAACGAGTAGGATGATTATAATATCCACAGGGACATGGATTCATAGATGCAACCAACATAAAGTTTGCTGGAAACTCCACTTTACATCTTGCTCTAGAAATAGTAATTCTACGATCTTCTAAGGGCTGCCGTAGAACTTCTAAAACATTCCGATCAAATTCTGGTAGTTCGTCAAGAAACAGAACCCCGTTATGAGCTAAACTAATTTCACCTGGCTGAGGATAACTCCCTCCGCCAACCATAGCAACTGTAGAAATAGTATGATGTGGATCACGAAAAGGACGCTTAGCAATTAATCCGGTTACTTTTCCCAACTCACCTGCAACTGAATGAATTTTAGTGGTCTCTAAGCTTTCTCCTAAAGATAAAGGGGGTAATATAGACGGCAATCGCTTGGCCATCATAGATTTACCACTTCCTGGTGCACCCACCATCAATAAATTATGACTTCCTGCTGCAGCAACCTCTAAAGCTCTTTTCACACTCTCTTGCCCTTTGACTTCTGCAAAATCAAGTTCAAACTGATCTTGTTCTTCAAAGAACTCTTCTCTTGTATTTACGACGGTTGGAGTTAACTCCAATTCATTATTAAAGAATCCAATAACTTCTGTTATAGACTCTACTCCATACACCTTTAATTTATTTACTACAGCTGCTTCTCGTGCATTTTGCTTAGGGACAAACAGCCCCTCAAAATGATCTTCTCTAGCTTTAATAGCCATAGAAAGTGCTCCTTTTATGGGCTGTATTGTTCCATCTAAGCCTAATTCACCCATTATCATATAATGAGCTAACTGGTCGGATTGAATCGTTTTATTAGCCGCTAGCAGCCCAATGGCCAACGGAAGATCATAGGCTGCACCTTCTTTTTTAATATCAGCTGGAGCCATATTTATTACAACATTAGATGTAGGAAGTTTATTTCCCGTGAATTGCAAGGCAGAAATGATACGTTCATGACTTTCTTTTACAGCTGAATCGGGTAATCCAACTAAATAAAACATACAGCCTCTTGAGACATTCACCTCAATTGTGATAAGGGTAGCATCGACACCTTGAACAGCTGCCCCGAAAACTTTAACAAGCATATTTTAAGATATAGAATAACTCTTATTCCTTTAGCAATGAATCTAATTGCAGGGTTAAGTTGTTAACTTCTATCTCTCGATCTATAATTTTAGATTGGGGATTTATTAGAATAAGGGTTGGGATTTCATTAATAGAAAATTGTTTTACTAGTTCTGATGACCAAGCTTTTAATTCTGAAGCTTGATCCCACACCAAAGAATCTTCTTTAATTGCATTCTTCCATGCAACAGAATCTAAGTCTAAAGAGAAACTAACTAAAGATAATTTCTTTTCGCGTTTATATTTTTTATAAAACTGTCTAACTTCCTTGTTTTTATTTCGAGAGTTTGCGTCCCATGATGCCCAAAAGTGTAAGATAAGATAACTATCTCGATAAGTACTTCTATTTTTAACTACACCATCTGACATATTTATTGTAAAAAAAGGAGCTATATTATCAATCCTCGCCTTATCTAAATCGTCGATTTTCTGAAGTAATGTAGAAATTAAATTTCTATCTTTTAGTTCTCCAGTCATCCTATCAATCATACGCTTCAACTGCTTATAATCAGGACAAGGAACACTAACAAAATAAGTGTCTAATAAATAGACCGAAATTAAAGAGTTGTTATTCTCCAATATATAATGCTCTACATAATGTAAGAAAGAGCTATCTGAAGATAATAATTGATTGTTTGTTATGGAATCACTGAATAAAATATATTCTTCATTTAATCCATTTTTATCTGATACATTTAAATCTAACTCTCCATTAAAAAAACTACCAGAAAGAGTCAACTCTTCTTTTTTATCGATGAAAAGCGGATATTCAACAGAATCACGAACTACCATACGAAGTAGCGTTAAAGTGTCTATAGGCAAGTTTATAATAAACTGTCCCTTATCTAAATACACTGTATCTACTCTATCGTAAAGATCTTCTACCCCATAGAGATAAATAGTATCATTGATTAATCCTTCTATGTGTCCCTTAATACGAGCTTGTTCTAGCTCTTTTTCACAAGAGCAGATTATAAGAATTAGCGAAGATAATAAAAGAAGTGTTTTTTTCATTTTGTGAGTTCTTCAAACAAACAAACCTTATAAATATAAAAAAGAGTTATCTACCTTAAATAAGGAGATAACTCTTTATATGCTTAACCAAGCATCATAGTTTACTTAATAATATTCATAAACTCTGAGCTGGTGAAATATCTAGAAAACTCTAAATCTGTAGCTGCTTTCTTAGCTAATGCAGGATTTTTTGCAACTGCCTTTGCTAAATTACCAGTTACCATATTTAAGTTATTAGTTCTTGCACCTACAACAGCTAACAAGTAATCAGTATAAGCATCAGGTTTTGATACATTTTCTAATGTGTTTTTAGCTTTATTGTAATCTTGAGCTAAAATTTGTGCTAAAGCTGCACTATTTGTTTTTGCATCACCAAAAGAATTTACAGCTCTATCATACTGGCCTTGAGCAACGTATAGGTTACCCATTGTCTCATTTAACTCCTTTGATCCAGAGGCCTTACCTAAGTGAGATTCAGCTGTAGCTAAATCACCTTTTGTTAAAGCAATTAAACCTAAGTTCATATTAACCTGAGGAGTAGACTCTACTCGTGCAGCCTCTTTAAAGAAGCTTTCAGCTTTAGAAAAATCACCCGCTTCATATGCTAACCTACCTAAGTTATTAAACCCTCTATAATCATTAGGGAATTGTTTAGTAGCTTGAGTATAAATAGCTTTTTGAGTGTCAACATTCTCTGTTAATGTTGCAGCATATAATAATTCCTCAACATTTAATTCGCTTGGGTTTGTAGCTGCTAAATTTGAAATTTCAGCATCTGATTTTCCAATAATTTCGTAATTTAATGTTAAACGAGCCCGTCTTAATTGAGGTAAAATTTCATCAGCTAATACGCTATATACTGATGATATGTTTTTAATTTCTTGCTCTCTTTGTTGTGGATCACTATACATTTCAAGAACACGTAGAATAAGTTCTTTATCTTGTATGTTAGATTGTGAAACCAACTCTTTGAATCCATCCCAGTCTTCAGCAGTGTATTTTGTATCTACTAATGCATCAACATCAGCTCTTTTTAATTCACGGCTAAGTGCTGTAGCTGCATTAGATTCACGATTAGAAGCCAAACGAGTATTTAAGCTCAATGGACCATCTGGTGAAGCATAAGCAGAAACCTCTACATTATTCACTTTTTTGTTAGCAGCTTCACTAATAGTACTTGCTTCATCTTTAAATCCTTTTATTTTTTGCATTTCACCTGTACGAATATTTGCTTGATGAATCAAGAACATAATATTCTCTTTATGTGCTTCCTTAATAATACGTTGGAAAGCATCATCACCGTTTGCAGGATTAGCATTACTTAAGGTTTTTTCAATTAAGGCCGAAGTTGCAATAACACCTTCTGCTACTTTTACTGGAGGTATAGAAACTCTTTTATTTCCTATTTTCCCGGTGAACTCTAAGAATAACTCTGATCTAGCCATTTCTGGTTGATAATCAAAAGAAGTTTTCATAGTATAATTTCCACCCATCTTATAAGACATAGTTTGGTGGTTACCATGAACTTTTTCACCTTGGAATGTTACACTATTTCCTCTAGCTTCTCCACCCTTCCACTTTAATACAGGAGTAACTTCTACAACTGCTTTTTTCTTAAAGTACTTTTCAGGGAATCTTCCATTAATAGTCACTGGTACTTTACCTCCAACAGCCTCTAATACTTGAGGTGTTGTAGTAAAATAGTCTGAGGGCAATTCCCCCATTTTGCTGCTACATGAAGAAATGATTAATACAAATACCATGAGCAACGGTAAATACAACTTTTTCGTCATTTCGGTAAAAAATTTAAGTTTATAATTCAGACTTTAAAATTCTAAAATCCTTGATAGACCATCCAAAAAGAAGGCCCAAAATAATTCTTATTACTACACAAATATATCAAATCTAATGGACTTTGACAATTAGTTCACTACTTTTTAATCGCTTTATATATTATTTGAAGCAAATTACAATCAATTTGAAGATAAAATTTGCTTGTAGCTATCTTTTTTTAATAACTCAATGGCTTTCAATAAACTAGGATTGATATCGTTGATAATTTGAAAGTACTCGTTGACTCCCCATAAATCCCTGGCTATTAATGCCTTAAGCTGAACCTCTATTTTATCGATTGAATGGGTAAACTCTTCTTCACTACTCTTTATCTTCTGATCTCTAGCTAATGATTTTAATAAGGAAATCAAATCATCAGTAACATTAAAGTCACTTTTAAAAACATCAAATGTTGGGTAATTCGTTTTGAGTTTTTCTCTATTCAACTCTATATATTTTACTCCTGCTTGAAACAAAACACCTTTTAATACCAATTGTCTATGAAGTGCTGTGGTTTGTGTTGTGTCAATAGGTACAAAATAATCAGGTACAATACCTCCACCACCATAAACAGATCTTTTTAGTCTCTTAGTATCAAACCGTAACGAGTCATTTAAATTGATACTATCAGAATTAACCATTTCACCATGCTGATATCTTTCATAAATCTCAGTTTCATAAGACTCTCCAGCAACTTTTTGACCTGCAGATTGCAATGTCATCGACTCATAAGGCTTTTGGATAGAACGACCAACAGGAGTATAATATCGTGCAATTGTTAAGCGCATCATAGAATAATCAGGTAATAAAATAGCTCTTTGAACTAGTCCTTTACCAAAAGTCCTGCGACCAACTAAAACCCCCCTATCCCAATCTTGTATAGCTCCTGCAACTATTTCACTTGCTGATGCAGAATACTCATCTACTAAAACAACTAAGCGCCCACTCCTAAACATTCCATTCTTTTTTGCTCTATATTCCTTCCGAGGATAAGAACGGCCCTCTGTATAAACAATTAGTTCATTAGAATTCAAAAAATCATTTGCTATATCTATAGCTGCATTTAGATAACCTCCTCCATTACCCTGTAAATCCAAAACAAGATCTACCATACCTTTTCTCTGAAGTTTTCTCAAAGCCAACTGAAACTCCTTTGCCGTTTCGGCACCAAACTGATTTAAGCGAATATACCCTATAGTAGGCTCTAGAAGATAAGATGCATCTAAACTTAATATTGGTATTTTGTCTCGAACCACAACAAACTCCATTAATGTATCTACACCTCTTCTTACTACAGATAGACTAACCTTAGTACCTTTAGCTCCCCTTAAACGAGACATAATCTCATCTGTTGACATATTCACTCCAGCGATTACAGAATCATTCACTGCAACAATTCTATCACCAGCAAGAATACCTACTTTTTCTGATGGTCCATTGCTAACAGGTTGAATAACCAATAAAGTATCTTCCATCATCTGAAATTGTATACCTACCCCATCAAAATTTCCCTGTAAAGACTCATTTGTTTTTTTAACTTCTTCAGGAGTTAAGTAAGTTGAATGCGGATCAAGCTTATCGAGCATACCTCTTACAGCATTCTCCACTAGTTTCTGTTCATCAACTTCATCCACATAGTGCTTTACAATCTCATTTTCAGCGGCCAACAACTTATAAAGAGATATTGTATCACCCGCTTGAACAGCAAAAGAACATACAAACAAAAGCAGAAAACTAATTAATAATGGTTTTATTTCTTTTTTCATTTTATTAATGTCATTCCTTTAGGTAAAAATTGAGTTATATCTTTTCCAAACATTAGGAGTTCACGCACTGTAGTAGAACTTATACAAGTTAGTTCCGGTTCAGTAAAAAGAAGAATGGTCTCCACACCAGATAATTTACGATTAATATCTGCTATGGTTTCCTCATATTCAAAATCTTTAACAGTGCGAATACCACGTATTATTAGTCCTACATTCATTTCACGGGCTAAATCTATAGTCAATGAGTTATAAGATACAACTTTAACTTTAGGTTCATCTTTATACAAATCACTTATCATTTGTAACCGTTTATCTATTGGAAAATAGGTTTCTTTTCCTTCATTGATACCTATACCAATAATAATTTCATCAATAAAAGTTAAAGCTCTTTTTACTACAGATTCATGCCCAATAGTAAAAGGATCAAACGTACCAGGAAATATCGCTCGTTTCATGTGTATTAATATTTACTCCTCAATCAACTCTTTTGCCAAGTCTTCTTCTACAACTAAATTATCTATAATAAAACGCTGTCTATCCATTGTGTTGGTACCCATATAGAAACGAAGTAACTCATTCACTTGATCCGTTTTTCTTAAACTCACTTGTTCTAAACGTATATCTTTTCCAATAAAATGTTTAAACTCATCTGGAGAGATTTCTCCAAGACCTTTGAATCGAGTAATCTCGGGATTTGGTTTTAATTTATCAATAGCACTCAATCGCTCTTCTTCACTATAACAATAAATTGTTTCTTTTTTATTACGCACCCTAAAAAGTGGGGTCTGTAATATGTAAACGTGTCCTTTTTTAATCAACTCTGGAAAGAATTGTAAAAAAAAGGTGATTAATAATAGTCGAATATGCATACCGTCCACATCAGCATCAGTAGCAACAATCACTTTATTATAGCGTAATCCCTCCAATCCATCTTCTATATTTAGCGCAGCTTGTAGTAAATTGAACTCTTCGTTTTCATAGACAACCTTCTTAGTTAACCCATATGAGTTAAGAGGTTTACCACGCAAACTAAATACAGCTTGTGTGTTTACGTCTCTACTCTTTGTTATGGAGCCACTAGCAGAATCTCCCTCTGTAATAAAAATAGAAGACTCTTCTTTTAATTCTCCAGATTCGTCATTAAAGTGAATTCTACAATCTCTTAACTTTTTATTATGGAGACTTACTCTTTTAGCCCTTTCACGTGCCACGCGAGTAACTCCAGCCATAGCCTTTCTTTCTTTTTCGGACTCTTGAATCTTTTTTTGCATTACCTCTGTTATTTCAGGATGCTTATGCAAAAAATTATCTAAATCCTTCTTTAAGAAATCTCCAATAAATTTATAGACAGTAGGTCCATTCTCTTGATGCATATGAGTTGAACCTAATTTAATTTTTGTTTGACTTTCAAACATAGGTTCCTCTACATTTATAGCAACTGCTGCTACTATACCATTACGGATATCACCAAATTCATAGTTTTTATCATAAAAATCACGAATGGTTCTTGACATATGCTCTCTAAAAGCACTTTGATGTGTACCTCCTTGAGTAGTATGCTGTCCATTTACAAAAGAGTAATACTCTTCACCATATTGGTCTGTATGAGTAAATGCAACCTCAATATCTTCTCCTTTTAGATGGATTATAGGATACAACATGGTTGATGTCATATTATCATTCAATAAGTCGACTAAACCATCTTTTGATTTAATCTCTTTCCCATTAAAAACAATGGTTAAGCCCGTATTTAAATAGGTGTAATTTCTGAGCATTTGCTCTACAATATCGTAACGGAAACGATACCCTTTAAACAAAGTAGAATCTGGCTCAAAATAGATATAAGTACCTGAGTGGTCTTTGGTGTCTGCAGTAGAGTCGTCTAAAAGTTCCCCTTGAGAAAAACTAGCTCTACGTACTTTGTTTTCTCTAAAACTACGAACCTCAAAATTTGCACTTAATGCATTAACGGCTTTAACACCCACTCCATTTAATCCCACACTCTTCTTAAATGCCTTACTATCGTATTTACCTCCCGTGTTTAAGACACTAACAGCCTCAATCATTTTTCCTTGTGGAATTCCTCGTCCGTAATCTCGCACAGTTACTTTTAATTCTTCATCAATCGTAACTTCTATTTTTTTTCCTGCATTCATTTTAAATTCATCGATACTATTATCTAGAACTTCTTTCAGCAGGACATAAATACCATCTTCTGCATGCGTCCCATCTCCTAACTTACCTATATACATACCTGGACGTGTACGGATATGTTCCATATCACTCAGGTGACGTATATTATCATCTGTATAGGCTACTGTATCATGCAATACAGCATCATTGTACTTTTCCATAATCAATCTGTTTTATATAGGCTCTACGACGTTTATGTTGTTCTGTTTCAAAATAGTTCCATTGGGCTTGTACTTTATCATTCAACTCTAACTCAGGATTTGTTTCAGCAAACTCAAAACCTAATTCATGATAAACTGGAATTAAGTCCGAAAACAAGAGTGCATTCACACCCTTATTCTGATATTCAGGCTTTACCGCCACTATCAATAAATCTAATATCTTAGCACGTCGTTTCATAAATAAGGCCTTTGCTAGAGGAATCCAACCAAAGGGTAATAGTTTTCCTTTAGCTTTTTGCAAAGCTTCTGATAATGAAGGCATAGAAACCCCAAACGCAACAAGTTCATCCTTTTCGTTGACAACAAATGTAACCATTCTCATATCTAACAAGGGTAGATACATAGCCACATATTGATCTATTTGCCCTTGTGTCAGGGGTGCAAAACCATATAGGGGTGCATAAGCTTCATTCATCAACTGGAAAACAGCATCACCATACTCGGCAGCTGCTTTTTTCCCTGAACTATATTTTTTTATTTTTAATTTATATTTCTCTTTTACTATACGTGTTATACGCATATGTTTTTCAGGAATAGCATCAGGTATGGTTATCTTAAACTCAACCCAATCCGCATCTTTTTCAAAACCCAATTGCTCCATATGTTTTGGATAATAAGGGTAATTATAAATGCTTGCCATTGTGCTTAATTGATCAAAACCTTCAATTAACATTCCTTCAGCATCTAAGTCGGTAAAACCTAGTGGACCATGCATTTCAGTCATTCCACGTTGTTTTCCCCACTCTTCAACTGCTAATAATAGTGCTTTGGATACCTCAATATCGTCAATAAAATCTATCCAACCAAAACGTATTGCTTTTTTATTCCACACCTTATTAGCTTCATGGTGTATAATTGCAGCAATTCTACCTACTATTTCACTGTCTTTATAAGCTAAAAAGTAAGCAGCTTCACAAACCTCAAAAGCTGAGTTTTTCTTAGGGTTAAAAGTATCTAACATACCCTCATATAAATCAGGAACAGAATACTTATTATCTTTATATAGTTCGTAATTAAAACGTATAAACTTCTTTAAGTCTTTTTTTGATTTTACTCTCTTAATTTCTATTGCCATAGTTCTGATACACTATTTTTTTAAGAATACAAAGATAGTTTTAAATCTATAAACTACCTTATTATCAAGCTAAAAAGCTACAGATAGCACGTCGCCTTTAATGTAATTCCTTCCTATTTCAGATTCCTTTTCTCTCTTAAAAAAGCAAGACTTCTTTGCTTTTTAACTACTATAGAACAGAATAACAAGATGTCCTAGTCATATGCACCACTTGCCTAAGGCAAGTGGTGCATATGACTAGGACATCCCTTATGTTATTATAAGACTCTATGATATAGATAGACAACATTAAATAATGGGACTCTATCCTCGAACCAAACCAATAAATTCCATTATGTTTTTTTAATTAAAAAAACATAATGTTACTAACAATATACATATTTTACCCATCTTGATAAGTGTTAGGCTAATTTAAACCACCCCCCTTAAGCTGTTTTTTACTTACCATTAAAAGTATTTCCACACCTACCACAATGTTAAATAAATTCATTTAAGGCAATTCCTTAATTTTAATATTTTTGAACCACACTTCATCACCATGTTCTTGTAATAGAATATGTCCTTCTTTAGCATTTCCAAAATTAAGCCAGTCTTTAAATTTACTGTATGCTACCAACGCATTCCACATGTCGTTATTTCTTTTATAAGAAAGTACTTTCATACCATTCAGCCAGTGTTCAACTTTATCTCCTTTAACCACAACACG
>JAAYSY010000249.1 GCA_012518235.1 Bacteroidales bacterium | reverse complement strand
TATTCTACGGCTAACATAGCTGATTCTTTCATTACATCACCCAAGTTACCCGTGAGAGTTAATTTACCACCTTTACCACGACTCAGACTTGTTTCAACAAATAAAATTTCACCACCAACAGCAGTCCATGCTAATCCGGTAACAACCCCTGCATGGTGATTTCCTTGATAAACTTCTTTCGTGTATTCTTGTGCACCTAAGAGATCATATAGGTCGTTTTTACGAATAATACACTCAGATATTTTACCTTCTGTAGCATATTGTCGAGCTATCTTTCGTAAAACTTTATTGATTTTCTTTTCTAGTTCTCGTACGCCACTCTCTCTAGTGTAAGACTCAATTATTTCTTCTAGAGCTGGCTTATAAAAACGTACATCTCCCTTTTTCATTCCATTAGCTTCTAATTCCTTAGGTACTAAATGGCGACGTGCAATTTCCACCTTCTCTTCGGTAATGTAACCACTAACCTCAATTAACTCCATGCGGTCTAATAGAGGAGCAGGGATGGTGTTTAAGTTATTTGCTGTAGCAATAAACATCACTTTAGATAAATCATAATCTATATCTAAATAATTATCGTGAAAAGCGGTGTTTTGCTCTGGATCTAATACTTCTAAAAGGGCAGAAGACGGATCACCTTGTCTATCACTGTTTATTTTATCTATCTCATCTAACACAAAAACAGGATTAGATGATTTAGCTCTGATTAGACTTTTTATGATGCGCCCAGGCATTGCTCCTATGTAAGTTCTACGGTGTCCTCTAATTTCAGCTTCATCGTGAACTCCACCTAGCGACATACGAATGTATTTACGATTCAGTGCTTTCGCTATGGACTTACCTAACGAAGTTTTACCAACCCCAGGAGGTCCATATAAACAGATAATAGGGGATTTCATGTCTCCTTTAAGTTTAAGGACTGCAAGATGTTCTAAAATACGCTCTTTAACCTTTTCTAGTCCATAGTGGTCTTTGTCTAAAGTTTGTTCAGCTTTAGTTAAGTCTAAATTATCTTTAGTGTATACTCCCCATGGTAAACTTAACATGGTTTGTAGATAGTTTAGCTGTGTACTATATTCAGGAGATTGAGTATGTGTTCGTTCTAATTTCTGGAGTTCTCTTTCAAAGGTTTGGGCCACTTCTTTGGGCCATTTCATTTTTTTTCCTTTCTGTCGAATCTCTTCAATCTCTTCGTCTTGTGATCCGCTGCCTAGTTCGCTTTGAATAGCTTTAATTTGTTGTTGAAGAAAATACTCTCGTTGTTGTTTATCAATATCTTCACGAGCACGTAATTGTACAGATGCTTTTATTTCAGCAAGTTGAACTTCTGCTGTTAATATCTTCAACAGATATTTAGCTCTCTCAAATAATGAGTCCTTACTTATAAGTGATATCTTTTCATCTATTTTAATGGGTAGATTATTAGATATAAAACTAATAAGATGTAGCGGGTTATCTATATTGTTTAAGCCAAAAAGAGCCTCCTTAGGAAGTTGAGATAATTTAATGTACTTAACAGTCAGTTCTCTACAAGAATCTATAATTGCTTTAAATTCTTGTTTTTCTTTTATTGTGGGTTTACGATCCAATAGAGAGTCCACTTTACCTACTAGGTAAGGTTCCTCTTGAATAACCTCTTTGAGTTCTATACGCCTTAACCCTTGTATAATAACAGTAGGGGCTTGTTCTGGAATGTGAAATACTTTTACGATTCGTCCTACTGTTCCAATAGGATATAAATCATCAAAACCTGGGAAGTCCTCATCTTGTTCTTTTTGACAGTGAACTGCAACTAATCCATTCTTCTTTTCAAGTTCTTTCACTACTTGAAGAGAGCTAGGACGACCTACAGCTACTGGCAAAAACACATTAGGGAAAAGCACCATATTGCGTAGAGGCAATATGGGAAGTGTTTCTTCTATGGTAACATCAGATAGAGATGTTGAATCGGATTGTTCTCCATCTAATTCAGCTATGAACGATAACGAGTCGTTATCTTCAATCTCTATATCATCTGTAAAATATCTTTTTGTTTTTTCCATTTATTGAATGCTCCTATATTTATTATGTCATACTGACAGCCTTATCAAGCGGCTGCAAAGTTAATCTATTCTTCAGAAAGAAAGAAAAACATCACTAATAAAAGTACAAATTTAATGCCAAACTATATTATATTAGGTGTATTTACCTATTTCTTATTATATATAAACACACTGGTGTAATTATTTTCCTTTCATTTTTTATGAGAATGATTAGGATAAAAGTGAAATATATTACTTTTTATTTTGACTATAAGGTACTTAATTAAAAGAGTTATAGCATCCATGTTATATGACTAGGGCAAGTAGAGCATATGACCTAGTCATCCCATTCACTTGCCTAGGACCTTTTAAAATGATGTTATACTACTTTGAATATAATAGGTTGTGAAGTGTATTTAGGGTTGTTTTTTATATATCAAATAGTTGTTTGGATCGCGTGATAATTTATTTCATTATGTAGTCTGTCTTCTAAAATTAAAATGTTTATATCTTTGTTGATCAAATACAAAAGATGAAAAAAACAGGATTTCAATTCAAGCAATTCTCAGTTTATCAAGATCGATGTGCTATGAAAGTAGGTACAGATGGAGTTTTGTTGGGAGCTTGGGTTAATGTGGATAATGCGAAAAATACATTAGATATTGGTACAGGAACAGGGTTAATTGCTTTAATGATGGCACAACGTTCTGTGAGTACTTTAATAACAGCCATAGAAATTGATAGTGAGGCAGCTTGTCAGGCTACAGAGAATGTTTTGAACTCTCCTTGGAAAGATAGGATAGAGGTTATAAATATAGATCTTCTTGATTTTAATTGTTCTAAACGCTATGATGTAATAGTTTCTAATCCGCCTTATTTTAGTCAATCATTACAGTCTCCAGATAAACAGAGAACTTTAGCACGGCATAATGATCATTTAACC
>JAAYSY010000042.1 GCA_012518235.1 Bacteroidales bacterium | reverse complement strand
CTGTAACCCGATTGCTTCATTATAGATGCCACCACTTCACTGTCTGCTAAATTCATTTGACAGCCATACGTTTCAATCAATAGTTTTTTATCCTCTTCAAGTAGTGCAGATTTAGAGTCTGCTCCTTTTGATTTGTCCATAATCTAATCTATTTATAATATTTATAGTTTTGCAAAGATAAAATATCAATAGCAGAAAAAGTTATATTATACCATAAGAAATACGAAGAGATAGATTAAAAAGAAGAGATTCTTAATATTTTTAAAAAGACCAGTCGTTTTATAGTAAAATCTTACGTATTTTCAGTTCTAATTTGTTGTATAACAGAGCATATAATTCTATCTTTGAAACATAAAGACCCGAGACTTATGGATATAATTATACAATTATTAGTCGTATTAGCTATTTTTGGTATTGCTGTTTCTAATGCAATAAAAAAGGAAAAGAAGCGATTATTGCTAGAACAATCTAAGAAAAATGTAGAGCCTTTTCCCGAAGGTTGGTTTGACGAAATGACCGATGAGTTGGACCTTCCATCTAATTTGGATTTACCTTCAGCAGCGGATCAAAAAAAGTCTATGCCATCTAGAAAAAACTTAAAACCAACAGTCTTTCACTCCTCAATTGAAGGTGTATCTACCCCATTGCAAGAGTTGGACGATAGTGAGCTGGAAGTAGAAACTTTTGTAGATGTTACTTCTCATGAAGAAATAAGAAAAGGTATTATATGGTCTGAAATATTAAAACGCAAGTATTCATAATCATTACTATTAGATAAAAACATAAAAAAAGAGGACTGGTAGAGTTATGTCGTATACAATTCTTTCTGCTGCAGAAGCTGCAGCTTTTATAAAGCATGGAGATAATATAGCATTAAGTGGTTTCACCCCAGCAGGAACAGCAAAAGCCGTTACTTCTGCTCTAGCCCAAAAGGCAGAAGAGGAACACCTTAAGGGTAATCCCTTTCAAGTAGGGGTGTTTACAGGGGCATCTACGGGAAATGCTTGTGATGGAGTGTTGTCAAGAGCTAAAGCTATACGTTATCGTGCTCCTTATACAACGAATCGTGATTTCCGTGCAGCGGTGAATAATGGAGAGATTTCCTATAATGATATTCATCTTTCTCAAATGGCTCAGGAGTTACGTTATGGTTTCTTAGGCAAAGTGAATTTTGCTATTATTGAAGCTTGTGAATTGACAGCTGATGGGAAAATTTATTTAACAGCAGCTGGAGGTATTTCACCTACAGCTTGTCGATTGGCCGATAAAATCATTGTTGAGTTAAATGCAGCTCACAGTAAAAAAATGATAGGATTACACGACTTGTATGAGTTGAGTGATCCCCCTTTAAGAAAAGAGATTCCTATATATAAGCCCAGTGATAGAATCGGATTACCTTATATTCAAGTTGATCCCAATAAGATTTTAGGTGTAGTGGAGACAAATTGGCCGGATGAAGCTCGTTCTTTTAGTCAGCCTGATCCTGTGACCGATTTAATTGGTCAAAATGTAGCTGACTTTTTAATCTCTGATATGAAGAGGGGAATTATACCTAGAGAGTTTTTGCCAATTCAATCGGGTGTAGGAAACATTGCTAATGCCTTGTTAGGTGCATTAGGAAGAAGTACTACGATTCCACCTTTTGAAATGTACACGGAAGTATTACAGGACTCCGTTGTTGATTTAATGCGTGAAGGAAGAATTAAATTTGGTAGTACGTGCTCTTTAACTGTAACCAATGAATGTTTAGAGGGAATTTATGATGATATTGAATTCTTCAAAGATAAGTTAGTTTTAAGGCCATCTGAAATATCTAATAATCCTGAAGTGATTCGTCGCTTAGGTGTGATATCAATCAACACAGCTATTGAAGTAGATATTTATGGAAATGCTAACTCTACGCATATTGGTGGAACACGTATGATGAATGGTATTGGTGGATCGGGTGATTTTACACGCAATGCCTACATTTCTATCTTTACTTGTCCATCTACAGCCAAAGAGGGTAAAATTAGTGCTATTGTGCCTATGGTTTCTCATCTGGATCATAGCGAGCATTCTGTAAATATTATAGCTACTGAGCAAGGAGTTGCCGATTTAAGAGGTAAGGGTCCTAAAGAACGTGCACAAACTATTATTGAAAACTGTGCACATCCTGATTATAAAGAGTTGCTATGGGATTATGTCAAGTTTTCTGGAAATAAAAAGCAAACTCCTCATATACTTGAGGCATCATTGGCCATGCATAGCATTTTTAATCGTACAGGTGATATGAGAAATACAAAATGGGACGATTTCATTCGCGTCTAGTGTTGTTTACTATTTTATTTATTACTCACATAATATAGTACAAACCTCGTTCTGAAAAGAGCGAGGTTTTTTTCCAGCTAATGCATTCTGATTCATTATAGCAAAGGCTATTTGATGTCCATTATTAGCTTTCAAATAACCAGCAAGTGTATATATTCCACTAATAGCCCCTGTTTTAGCATGTACATTTTTAAAGGCTTTGGTTTTTCCCATTCTGTAGCTTAGAGTTCCATCGATACCCGCTATTGGTAGCGATTTATAAAGCTTCTGAAATAATTCCGTATTTGAATAAGCATATCGAAGAAATGCCACCAGTAGCTCGGGGGTTATGTAATTATAATTAGATAATCCACAACCATCGGCTAGTCTATAATCGGAAGGATTCAAGCCTATTTTTTTTATTAGTTGTTTAATGGCTTCTAATCCATCTTTTGTAGTTCCTTGAGTTTTCCCTGTGGATTGACGGGCTATTCTGTTTAATAAAGCTTCAGCATTTAGGTTGTCACTCTCTTTCATCATTTCTTTAAGTACTTTACTCATAGATGTGTTCCACGAGGCTATTTTTGTTGAGGTGGTTGTTGCATTAAAATCATTAAATGCATACTCTCCTTTACAGTGAATACCATTTTGCAGTAGTTTTTCCACCAATGCATGAATAAAAAAAGATTCAGGGTGGTGAAGATTTATTTTGCCTTGAATTTTAGAGGGTACATTTCCTTTAATTAATAACGTGTTGTCTCCGTTCATCCAATCGCGTGTAAGTTCAAACGATCCAGCATTTGGAGTATGACTTTTTGTGTTATTTTCTATTTGATAAAAAGAGCTACGAGGAAAACAACTTACAGTAGCAACATTTCCTGCAGTCGATGGAGTAAGAGAATAGGTAACGACTCCCTTGCAATACATAAGTGGTGAAAGGTGAGGTTGAAAGGCATTGGGAGTATCATCCCAAGCCCAGCCACTTCCCCAATAAAGAGAGTCTTTAATAGAGACATCACCATAAACCTTTCCTGTAATATTATTGATGGGAAAGCTTTTAATTTGATCTACTAAAGCTTGCATACTTTGTTCATCAAACTCAGGATCAAAATCACCTATAATATATAGATCCCCATTTAATGTACCCTCTTTAATCTCTCCGTTAGTCCAAACTTCAGTAGTGAATGGAAGGTCAGCCTGTGGTAGATCTAAAGCAGTAATTCCAGTCAACAATTTTTGAGTAGAAGCGGGTCGGCATAATTTTTTCTCTCTGTAGTTATAAATATAACGTTGATCTGTTAAATCATAGATAGAGATACCTACATCCGATCCCTCAGGTAAGTCCTGCATTAGTTTTTCTATCTGTTCCGCTAACGATTGAGCAGAGATCGTAAAAGAACTAAGAAAGAGAATAAAAAAAGAGAGTGAAAAAAGTCTTTTTAACATAAAAAAAAGATATAATAAAATGGTTTTATTCAATTAACTGGCGGTTATTGGAGTGCTTCCTTAAAAATTTCACCTACAGTGGGATGGGGAAATATAATTTTACCCCACTCTTCAGCCTTTAGTTTTAACTCAATGGCCATACCCGCTAAGGTAATTATTTCAGATGCTGGGTTTCCTAGCACATGAGCACCTATAAGTGTTTTATCTTCGCTGAAAAGTAATTTGCAAATCCCATTTACTCGCTCATTTTCTGCTGTAAAACGACCCGAATAAGCCAGTGGGATAGCCACCTTTTTATAGTTTACGTTTTGCTCTTGAAGAGACTCTTCTGTTTCGCCTACTCCAGCAAATTCTGGGTTAGTATAAATCACACTTGGTATGGCCCGATAACTCATTTCATCTGGTTTAGAAAGAATGGTGTGAATAGCAACTTCAGCCTCTCGAATAGCCGTGTGGGCTAGTAAAGATTTTCCATTGGCATCTCCACAGATATAGATGTTAGCATAAGAAGATTGCAGTTGTTTATTAACCTCAATAAAACCACGATTTGTTCTCTTAAAATTCAACCGATCTAATCCTAGTTTAGCCAGTTGAGGTTTTCTACCCACACTAAGTAAAAGTTGACTTGCAGTTAGCGAGTTTTCTTCGTCACCTTGTTTGTAGTGAACTTGTATTTTGTCCTCTTCTATAGCATTCACAGCGGTAACCTCGGTGTCTAATAGGTAGGTTAACTTACGCTTTTCATACTCTTCGCGTAGCCTAGCAGTTAACTCTTTATCCATGCTGCCAAGCAGTTCACTCATGCGCTCAATGACAGTTACTTCAACCCCTAATGAGTTAAATAAAGAGGCGAATTCCATACCAATAACACCCCCACCTATTATAGCTAATGACTGAGGTAACTCTTTTACATCGAGTGCTTCTTTATGCGTCCAGTATTGAATAGAATCTAATCCTTTAATGGGCGGAACAATAGAAGTAGAGCCTGTGCAAATAAGTAGGTTTTCAAAGGAGTATGTTTCCTCGTTACAACAAATAGTGTGTGCATCAATCACTTCGGCTGTACCCTCAACAAGTGTTACATTAGCTAGTTTGAGCTTATTGTTTACTCCTAACGTAAGTTTACGCACTGTTTTGTTTTTTCTAGCCACCATACGCTTTAAGTCAAAAGAGACCTCAGGAATGGTAATAGCATAGTGTCTGCTTTCTAGTGCTTGTTGGTAGATTTTGGCACTATAAAGTAGCGTTTTGGTAGGAATGCAACCTTCATTAAGGCATACCCCTCCTATTTTTTCCTTTTCAAAAAGAATGACACTTAATCCTGCTTTCCCTGCTTTTTCGGCGGCAGTATATCCTGCAGGTCCCCCTCCAATAATAGCTACTTGATAATTCATGGTTTATTGTTTCAGTTCAATAGTTAATAAATAACGTGGTGATTAGTATTTGGCTAGTTCATTTAGAAAATCTTTCTCTTTTATAGGCATAAGGGTAATATGTTTGTTAGACCCATATTTAATCAATAGGTATTCTACTAAATGAAACGTACCAAAATTCACACTTCTACATTTCTCAATCTCTTTAATATCTGCTATAGGAATAACAATATCTTTTGAAAATCTTCCTTTATATATAATCAGTTTGCCCTCTTTGGTTATGGTATAAGTGCTTTTTATAATACGCTCTATAACAATGATCAGAAATACCATTACTACGGCTGCTAAGATTCCGCTTTGAATCCATAAAAAATAAAAACTTAACACTCCCAAAAGCAGTAGAAAAGCAATTTGGGTATAGGTAGTACGCACATGAAATATACGATCCATAAAGAGAAGGTTATTTGTAATGAATTTAGCTTGCAAGTTAGCGATTTAGTAATTTAATGCCAACATTATGGACTACCAAAAGAGTTATTTCTTACTTTTGTAAAAGAAGTAATAAGAAAGAGAGCAGTGTTATGGTTAAAAAGTATGATTTTCTCGTTATTGGGTCAGGTGTTGCTGGCATGAGTTTTGCATTAAAAGTTGCCGATAAAGGTAAAGTGGCATTAATTTCAAAAACAAAGCTCGAAGAGGCAAATACCTATTTTGCACAAGGAGGAGTTGCTTCTGTAACCAACTTATTGGTTGATGATTTTGATAAGCACATTGAAGACACCTTAATTGCAGGAGATTGGATAAGTAATAGAGAGGCCGTAGAGAAAGTGGTCCGTAATGCTCCTTCCCAAATAGAGGAACTTATTCGCTGGGGGGTAAACTTTGATAAGACATCCGAGGGAACTTTCGATTTACACCGTGAAGGGGGCCATTCGGAACATCGCATTCTGCACCATAAAGATAATACTGGAGCTGAAATACAGCAAAGTTTAATCCGTGCTATTAAAAAGCATCCTAACATTACTATCTACGAAAATCATTTTGCCATAGAGTTATTAACTCAACACCACTTAGGAATAGAAGTTACTCGACAAACCCCTGACATTGCGTGTTATGGAGCATATATACTAAATTTAGAGACCAGTCAAGTAGATACCTTTTTAGCCAAAGTTACTTTAATGGCAACAGGAGGAGTAGGTGCTATTTATCAAACCACAACTAACCCATTAGTCGCTACAGGTGATGGTATTGCTATGGTATATAGGGCTAAAGGAACAGTTAGTGACATGGAGTTTATACAGTTTCATCCCACGGCTCTTTTCCATCCAGGGGATAGACCCTCTTTTTTAATAACTGAGGCTATGCGTGGTTATGGAGCTGTATTACGAACGTTAGATGGTAAAGAGTTTATGCAAAAATACGATAAGCGTCTTTCTTTAGCTCCACGAGACATCGTAGCCCGTGCCATAGATAGCGAAATGAAAAACAGAGGGGATGATCATGTGTACTTAGATGTTACCCATAAAGAGGCAGAGGAGACTAAAAAGCACTTTCCTAACATTTACAAAAAGTGTTTAAGCTTAGGCATAGATATAACTAAAGAGTATATACCTGTAGCTCCTGCAGCGCATTACTTATGTGGTGGCATTAAAGTAGATTTGAATGGTGAATCCTCCATCTCTCGGCTTTATGCTGTTGGTGAGTGTGCCTGTACAGGATTACATGGGGGTAATCGATTAGCTTCTAATTCACTTATTGAAGCCGTAGTTTATGCTGATGCTGCTGCTAAACACTCTTTATCGAAATTAGATTCTTATACATATTGTGATAATATTCCTAATTGGAATGATGAGGGAACCCGATCGCCTGAAGAGATGGTGTTAATTACTCAAAGTAGCAAAGAGGTGAATCAAATCATGAGTTCGTATGTGGGAATTGTTCGTAGTGACTTGCGTTTAAAGCGAGCATGGGTTCGTTTAGATATTATATACGAAGAAACAGAATCTTTATTTAAAAGAAGTGTAGTTTCTCGTGAGATTTGTGAACTGCGTAACATGGTTAATGTGGGTTATCTTATAATGCGTCAAGCAATGGAGCGCAAAGAGAGCCGAGGATTACATTATACTATAGACTACCCACATGTAAAGTAATAGCTTGTTCTTCATTTGTGCAGGGAAATGCCCACAACAACAGATTAGTTTTTGTGGGCATTTCTCTGTTTTTTATTTTCATTCTTTTAGGGTGAATCTATTCATCTTACTATTTGTCCTTATTATACTACTATACTCCTCCTTAATTCTTTCATGTTGCTTTTTTGTCTTTTGTTTTTT
>JAAYSY010000248.1 GCA_012518235.1 Bacteroidales bacterium | reverse complement strand
TTTTCTGCCTTCACTAGTGTTTTAAGAGCTTCATTTATTTTAAATGCAGACTGATTCACCTCTAATTCGACCTTTTCTTTAATGTCTTGTTGTTGGTATTTTGTAATTAGTGCCTGAGATTTGGCTTCTTTTACTTTGTAAATACCTTCTCCCCAATTCCATATTGGAATTTGTATAGCTACTCCAATATTCCACATGCCTCTAAAGTTGTTTTGAAAACTATTAAACAGGTTGGGGTTAGTAACAATATAATTACCCATTAATGCAATGGAAGGAAGAAAATCAGATCTTACAATGCGTACTTTTTGGTTCGCTATATTTTCCAGCAAAGAGAGACTTCGTAATTCGGGACGATTTGCATAAGCTGTTTCTATATCAAATTGTGTTGATGGAATGATTGTGGAAACATCCTCTAAGTTTTCATCAATTAATAGGATAGGTTCATGAATATTCAATCCGCAAATTTGACAAAGCAACATTTTAGAGAGAGCCAACCCATCTTCTAATTTGGTTAACGTCATCTCGGCCTCATTGACTTTGACCTGAACAGATAAGCCATCGGCTTTAGTTGCTACACCTTCTGCAATCATTTTTTGTAAATCGGAATCAAAACGTTGTAAAAGATTGAGATAGCTTTCGGCTAGTTTCTTTTTTGCTGTTAAAGCAATTACTTGCCAATACGTTTGGTCGGTGTTTAATAAAAGCTCTTGCGAACCTAATAAGTATTGTTCTTGAGCTATTTTTTCGGCATAATTAGATATCTTGTTGTATGCTCTAATTTTTCCACCCATATACAAGGGTTGTGTTACTGTTATTGCACCCGCATAAACATTACGAGTGTCTGTTCTAAGGGCTTCGACCATAGCTTCTCCCGCATCGTTAAGAGGCGCCGCTACTTCGTTGCCTAAAGTAGAAATTAAAGATTCCACACCTGGATATTTCTCACCCATATTTTGAGCAAACTCTTGAAAGCTCTCATTAACAAGGTTGCCCATGTTTCTGATATCGTATTTTTGTTGACTTGTTATAAGAGAGAATTCCTTTTGATTCCTCATATATGTTCCTTGAGCAGAAACTTTGGGTAAGTAGTTTGTAAAAGCACCCTTCTTCTGATAATAGGCTGCTTTAATCTTCTCTTTATTTATTAGTAGTTCTTTGTTATTTTCAATTGCCAAAGTTCTACAGCTATCTAAAGATAATATTTTTTGTGCTTGTGTAGTTTGTAGCCCTATGAATAACAAAATCAGAAAGACTAGTTTCTTCATGATAATCGTAATTTATTATGTACTAATTGCTTCTATTCTCGATTTTTATATTTGCGTAAGTAACGTGAGAAATAGAAATTTTTATATATTAAGATGACTAACTGATTTCAAAATTCTTAGATCCTATTAGTACTCCATCAGCAAAGATATCTACTCTATAATTTCCTGCATAAAGAAACTCTTCCACATTCCAATAGACTACTACCTGTTGTTCTTCTCCATCATATTCAATGTATTTTTTGATAGAGTAGTTTAATGTTCTATTTTCATAGTCAAAGGTATCTGATGAACTTTTAGTTAAAACATCATTGTCTGGTTTTGCTATACGTATATAGAGGGTTTTCTCTCCTGTTTTAGCAGTTATATTTTTAACTAAGGTAAATCCAATATCGAATCGAACAATATCTTTTATTCGTTTTGCCGAACGATCTCTTCTGTTTTTAGGCTCTAGCCAAATATTCGTTGCATCCAATTGAGAAGCTAATGTAACTTTTTCGTCTAAGCTTTTTTTCTCTTTAGATAATGTATTAATTTGTTGAGAAGCTACATTGTATCTTTGCGTAACTTCATCTATGATAACTTTTTGTTCTTTAGTTAGTCTGTTCAACGAATCTATCTGGTTAATGTAACTCACCATTACTTTACGAAGGGTAGAGAGTTCTTTTTTAAGGCGACGGATTTCTGTAGCGTTACTCGTTTTAACTGTTCTGAGCTCTTCCAATAAGCGTTGAGTCTTTATTTGTTCTTTTTCTAATAGAACAGCTAAAGAATCATTAGTCACTGTGAGTTTAAGTTCATCATATTGCTGAGCAAAACGAGTGTATTCGTTTTCTAGATCTTCTTTTTCTAACTCAAAGCTTTGAATTAATTCATTGCTTGTGATTTTTTCACGAGTGAAAAGCACTGCCATGATAATAAAAGCAATAGTTAAAAGAGCTATTAAAATTATAAGGATTTTCTTTCTATCCATAAGTATATAACGTTTAATCTAAAACTGGGACAAAAATAAGCTTTTAATATGAATTGTATCAAGTTGTAGGCTAAAATTATTAAGGAAATATTTCTTCAATTGTTTTTATCATTGTAGTTTTGTGTATCTAAAAGAAATAGAGAGCTGAATGAATTAAACATATTGTTGTTTAATTTGTTAAGTTCTTGAGTTAGAATGTCTTTATAAACAATATATTAAAAAAACAAAATTATGTCAAAAGTAACCGTAATAGGTGCAGGTAACGTAGGAGCAACATGTGCTAACGTTCTTGCTTTTAATGAGGTAGCAGACGAAGTTGTAATGCTAGATGTTAAAGAAGGAGTATCGGAAGGTAAAGCTATGGATATGATGCAAACTGCACAGCTTCTAGGCTTTGATTCAACTCTTGTAGGTTGTACTAATGATTATGAGAAAACTGCTAATTCAGATGTTATTGTTATTACATCTGGAATTCCTCGTAAACCGGGTATGACTCGTGAAGAACTAATCGGTGTAAATGCAGGCATTGTTAAAGATGTTGCAGAAAAAGCTCTTAAGCATTCACCTGATGCTATTTTAGTGGTTATATCAAATCCAATGGATACGATGACTTATTTAGCATTAAAATCTTTAGGTCTTCCAAAAAATCGTATCATAGGTATGGGGGGTGCACTTGACAGTTCACGCTTTAAGTACTTCTTGTCTCAAGCACTAGGTTGTAATGCAAATGAGGTAGAAGGAATGGTTATTGGTGGACATGGTGATACTACAATGATTCCATTAACTCGTTTTGCTACATATAAAGGTGTACCAGTTAGCGAGTTTTTATCAGAGGAAAAATTAGAAGAAGTTGCAAAATCAACTATGGTTGGTGGTGCTACTTTAACTGGTCTTTTAGGAACATCGGCTTGGTATGCTCCAGGAGCTGCTGGTGCTGCTGTTGTTGAGGCTATTCTTCACAATCAAAGAAAAATGGTTCCTTGCTCTGTGTCTTTAGAAGGAGAGTATGGTCAAGAAGATATCTGTTGTGGTGTTCCTGTTATCTTAGGTCGCAATGGTATTGAGGAAATTGTAGTGCTTCCATTGAATGATGATGAGAAGGCTAAATTCAAAGCTAGTGCTGACTCTGTACGCAAAGTAAATGGTGCATTAGATAATATCTTATAATTAGTAAGATTATTTGATAGTTACATATAAGTATTAAAAAGGTCTGGGTTATTTGTAGCCTAGACCTTTTTTTGTTTTCTAAGCTCTACTAGGTGTGAATAATATTTAGTACAGAAATTTTCCGAAGTAGGTTATTCTGTTTAATTTTGATTTAGAAACACACCACAGATAAGATTATACTATATGAAAAACACTATACTATTCCTATTATTAGTCCTTTTTTCGCTTGAATTATATGGAAAGAATAAACATATTCAGTATCAAAAGCCACAATTGTTAGACTCAAGACATGGTTTATCTAATACAAAAGTGAATGATATAGTTCAAGATAAAGAAGGCTATATATGGATTGCAACTGATAATGGCTTAAATAAATATGATGGTTATAAATTTGTAGTGTATAAAAAAGAGGATAAAAAGAAAGGCTCTTTGATTAACAATTATATAACCTCATTATATTATGATAGCCAAAATAGATTATGGGTTGGAACAATGAATGGGTTGCAATATTATGATAGAGATTATGATTGTTTTACAACAGTAACATTAGGTCAGTTTAATTCAGTAGCTTATAAATCTTATAATTATATAATGGAAGATTCTCAAAAGAATCTTTGGCTAAGTATTCATGATGTAGGTGTTGTTAAATACAGTCTAAAGACAAAAGAGTTTAATCTTTATACATCCTTGGGTAACGGCGGTGATCTTTGTAGTTCATCTATACGGCATATAATGGAAGACAAAGAAGGGCAGATATGGATGTCGTCATTCGATAAAGGGATTACAGTGTATAATCCAAAAAACGGAGAATATCATTATTATACAATGGATAATAGTAATTTACCTACAAACTCTATTTTAAAAATGGAATTAATAGGTAATGACAAGATATTATTATCGACTTTAGGTAAAGGGGTTGTATTATTTTCTCCTAAGACTAATGAGTGCAAGCAAACCAATATCCTAGGAAACTCATTCACAATGAGCCGAATTTCTGATAGTTCAATTGTAGTTGGAACAGAAGGGGATGGACTTTATATTTCTGACTTTCATAATGAGGATTTTATTCCACATTATGCTATACCATCTAGTTATCGTGAAGTTATAAGTGGGAAAATTCATTCGTTATTTGAGGATGCTAATCAGAACCTTTGGATTGGTATATATAATAGGGGCGTTTGTTATCTAAAAAAAGAGCCTAAAGGGTTTTATAAATTCCAGAAAGATTATGATACAAGTAACTCTTTAAGTTATGACCAAATTGCAGGAGTATCTATTGATAAAGAAGGCATTGTTTGGTTTGCAACCGATGGTGGAGGATTAAGTAAATATGAACCCCAAACACAACGGTTTACTCATTTTAATAGCAAAAACAGTTCGTTACCTGATGATGCAGTTGTTTGTTCTTATGTTGATAAAGAGAATCAGCTTTGGCTCGGAACATACTTAGGAGGATTGTCGAAATATGTTAAATCAAAAGATAGCTTTTTGTCGTTTAGACATTCGCTAGATTCGAATTCAATAGCAGGAAATTTTGTTAAAGCTATAATTGAAGACAATCAAGATAATTTATGGATTGGATTAGATGGTTATGGCATCAGTAGGTTTGATAAAAAAACAGAAAAGTTTACAAATTTTAGTTCTTTAGATCATTCTAATTTTATTTCAGATAATGTTATTTCTCTTTTTTTACAAAATGATGAGGTTCTTTGGATAGGTTCATATATTGGACTGTCTTTATTTAATCTACAGACAGAAGAGTTTTTAGATACTCAGCATTATTCTGAGATTAAAGGTGTTTCTATTTATTGTATTACTAGCGATAAAAAGAAGAACTTATGGTTGGGTACCTCATCAGGTTTATTTAAGTATGATCAAGAAAATGATTATTTTGAATATCATGCGTTGTCAGATAATATAAGAGATTTTGTAATTAATGGGATTGTCTCTTACGATACTTATTTGTGGTTGAGTACAGATGATGGAGTTGTTTGTTATAATTATGAGAAATACGAGGTTGAAGCGATGATTAATAACACTGATTTAGATGGTATAAACTTCATAAAATCATCTTATTTCATGTCTCCTGATAATTATATTTATTTTGGTGGTGGAAATGGTTGTTACACTTTTCATCCCGATAGTATTGAATTGTCACATTACTCACCACCTGTTTATATTACAGGTATTCAGATATTCAATAAAGCAATTGAAATAGGAAAGAAATATAATGGTCGTATATTACTTCCAAAATCTATTCATGATTTGGATGAAATACACTTGAGGTATTCTGAAAATAATTTCTCATTATCTTTTTCTACACCTATGCCTAAGTATGCAGCTTCTAATTTATATAGTTGCAAATTAGAAGGGGTTGATTCAGAATGGACTTTACTATCTCCAATGCAGCAAGGAATAACCTATGCTAATCTTCATCCTGGAGAATACATATTTAAAGTTTGTGCAGGAAATGTGCCCCATTATCGGGATGCAGATATTACTACATTAAAATTAATAATTCTTAATCCTTGGTGGATGACATGGTGGGCTAAGGTTGTTTATTTTTTAATAGCAATAGGTGTAGTCTTTTTAATATTATGGATTATTTATGTTCGTATAAAAGATAGAAATGAGTTGTTCTTAGAGCGGTTAAAAGCTAAAAAACAAGAAGAGCTAAATGACAATAAATTGCAATTCTTTACAAACATAAGTCATGAATTTAGGACTCCTTTAACTCTTATAATTTCTCCTTTGCAAGAACTGATTCAAAAAGAGAATAATAAAGAGCATAAAAAACTCTTTTCCATTATGTTGAGAAATGCGAACCGGTTATTGCGATTGATAAATCAAATTTTAGATTTTCGAAAAGTTGAGAATAACCAAATAGAGCTTAAAGTGCAAGCTATTTGTTTACCATTATTTGTAAGGTCATTTACTGAGGCTATGTTAGATATAATAAATAAACGAGAAATAAATTACTCATTGGTAGTAGAAGAAGAGGATATAATGATATATTATGATGCTGATTTGCTGGAAAAGTGTTTGTATAATCTTTTTTTTAATGCTCTCAAGTACACGCCTAACAAAGGAACTATTACAATAAAAATAAAAAGAGGAATTGATGATGTGATGTTAAAAATAACTGACAGTGGGAAGGGGATTAATAGTCGTGATATACCCTATATATTTGATCGCTTCTATCAAGGGGAGTTTTCTCAGAAATCAGGAACTGGAGTTGGGTTGCATTTAGTCAAAAATATTGTAGAATTGCATAGTGGCTCTATCTGTGTCGATAGCATTGAAAATGAAGGCAGCTGTTTTACATTACATATTAAAAAAGGTTTTAGCCATTTCGATCAGAAGGATTGTCTATTAGAAGCTTGGAGTCCCACAGATCTAAGCTTAGTTGATGATTTAGAGGAGTCTGTGGATTTAGTATTAGCTGATTCTGGTAAAAAGGAGGAAAAACCCATTATATTACTTGTAGAAGATGAATCAGATATGAGAATGTTTGTTAAACACGAATTGGAGAATGAATATCAAATTATTGAAGCTGATAATGGGGAAAATGCTTTAAATCAAATGAAAAGTATTGAGCCTAACTTAATTATTGCTGATATGATGATGCCTCAAATGGATGGATTAGAGTTTATACAAAGAGTAAAGGATTCTATGGAAACTTTTCATATACCAATAATTATGTTAACTGCAAATAGTGAAATAGAGTATAAAGTTAAAGGAATAGAAGTAGGTGCTGATAGTTATATAGTAAAGCCTTTTAATGTGAATTATTTACGCACAAGAATTCGAAAATTATTGGAGGTGCGGAAGAAACTTCAAGAAAAATACAAGCACTTTTTATCAATTCTTGATGTTGAGAAGGATGCAGAAACAAAAAATCCAGAGGAAGAATTACTAAAAAAAATGGTTGGGTTTATAAAAGATAACATTTCAGATTCATCCCTTACTGTAGAAACGATAGCTAAAGAACTAGGTATTAGTCGTACGAATTTACATAAAAAAATAAAAACACTCATCGATAAAACTCCTGTTGAATTGCTTCGTGAATTAAGAATGTGTCATGCTGCTCAGTTGTTGAAAACAGGAAATCTAAATGTTTCAGATGTAGCTTATCAAGTTGGATTTAATTCTTTGTCTTATTTTAGCAGTACTTTTACATCGTATTGGGGAGTATCTCCTTCGGTATATATTAAAGAAAATAGTTGATGTGAAAAAAGTACTTGTTTTTTCATATCTAATACAAAACTTAAAGCTTTAAGTACAAATCTTAAAGCTTTGTTCATTGATTGTCAGTAGTTTTGCTTTCGTTGACTGAGAATAAAAATACTATGAAAGCTAACTTTAATACAATTGAAGAATTAACTCCATTATCCGAAGAGGACTGTTTTTATATTGCAGATCGGTATAAAACAAGTTTTACTTATCCTATTCATACTCATGTAGACTTTGAACTGAATTTTATTGCTAATGCATCAGGAGTTAAAAGGATTGTTGGGGATTCAGAAACTATTATTGGAAATTATGATTTAGTCTTAATAGCTAATGATAAATTAGAACATGGTTGGCTTCAAAATGAGTGTGTTTCGAAGAATATAAGAGAAATAACAATTCAGTTTTCTCCAGATTTATTTTTTACGAATTTTCAAAATAAGAATCAGTTTGACTCTATTCGTGAGATGCTGAAATTAGCTTCAAAAGGAGTTTGTTTTCCTATGTCTGCAATTCTAAAAGTTTACTCATTATTAGATTGTTTGTCATCTGAGGATAATAGGTTTTATTCTATTTTGAGCTTTTTTGCTATTCTTTATAAACTATCATTATTTATAGATGATGTGACTTTTTTAGCCTCCAAACCTTGCACAAAGGTTTTTGATTCAAAAGATCAAACTATTAAAAAGTTACAAAAATATATTTTAATGAACTTTAGGTCAGACATTCGTTTAGAGGATTTAGCTAGGGTAGCAAACTTATCTACAATATCATTAAGTCGATACTTTAAGCAGGAATTAGGCGTTTCAGTTTCAGAATATGTCACTAAAGTAAAGATTGATAATGCAACACGTTTATTATTAGATACGGAATTAGCTATTTCTGACATAGCTACAGAGTCGGGATTTAATAATCTCTCAAATTTTAATAGACAATTCAGAAAAAGCAAAGGTTGTTCTCCTAGTGAATTTAAAGAGCATTATGGGAAAACTAGATTAATAATATAATACACAATGAATGTTAACTTTAAATAGAGTGAATTTATGGATTATTTTTTTAAAAAATGGAGTTCTATAACTCCTAAAAAAAGGATGGTACTTGCTATTCTCCTTTTATTTACAGGGTTGGGAATAGACACTGTTTCTGCTCAAAACAAAGAGCTGATAACAGGAGTAGTAACTGATATTAGTGGGGAACCGCTAGTTGGTGTAACAATTCAAATCAAGGGAGAGAGTACTGGTACAATTACAGATTTTTCAGGAGAATATGAAATTAATGCTTCTCCAAGTGATGTTTTGGTTTTTTCCTATATAGGATATATTTCTCAAGACTTGAAGGTTGAAGGAAAAAAAACTATAAATGTGCAATTAGCTGACGATATGCAAACATTAGACGAGTTAGTAGTTGTAGGTTATGGAGTACAGAAGAAGAAACTAATAACGGGTGCAACTATTCAAGTTGGTGGTGATGATTTACAAAAAATGAATACTGGAAGTGTTATTGGTGCAATGCAAAGTAAAACACCAGGTGTTAATATTACTCAGTCTTCTGGTATGCCAGGTGAAGGTTTTAATGTTAACATTAGAGGGTTAGGCACTATGGGAGATTGTGCTCCTTTATATGTTATAGATGGGGTTGCTGGTGCTAATATAAACAGTTTAAATCCGAGTGATATTGAGTCTATTGACGTTTTGAAAGATGCTGCATCGGCAGCTATTTATGGTTCGCGTGCAGCAAATGGAGTGATTCTAGTAACAACTAAGCAAGGTAAGTCAGGTAAGCTACAATTAACTTATGATACATATCTAGGATGGCAAAATGTGTATAAAGCTCCTTCAGTATTAGGAGTGGATGACTATATGGTTATCGTTAATGAGGCTCGTCATAATGATGGTTTGCCTTTAATTGATTTTGAGAAAGAAGTGCCTTTGGCCTATAAAGATGTTAAAGAAAATGGGTGGAAGGGTACAAGATGGTTTGATGAAATTAGAAACAAAAATGCTTTTACACAAAATCACGCTTTAAATTTGGCTGGTGGAAATGAGCAATCTAAATTTTCAATGGGCCTTTCTTATAATAGCCAAGAAGGTATTTTAGGAAAACCTGCGACACCTGTATCCGAAAGGTATACTTTTAGAATTAACTCTGATCACGTATTATTGAAAAATTCTAGTTTTGATGTTATTAAGTTAGGTGAGAATTTAACTTATTCGTACCAAAAGAAGAGTGGCATTGGAATAGGTAATCAGTATGGTAATGATATACGATATAACATTGTAGGAAATCCTTTATTACCTCTTTATAATAAGGATGGAGAATACTATGACCAGGATGATAAAACAACTGATAATTGGGGACTTAATGGAGCTATTGCAAATCCTGTTGCTGATATGGTTTATCAAAGAGGATTAAACAGGAATAAAGAGTATAATTTACACGGAAATGTTTACGCAGAAATACAGCCGATTAAAGATTTAAAATTCAGAACAAGTTTTGGCTATAAAAATAGTAGTTCTACATACCGCCAGTATAAACCTGTATATAATCTTTCTACAACTGTAAAAAACTCTGATGATAGAGTAGAGCAAAACTCATCAACAGGTCATAGTTGGACCTTAGAAAATACATTATTCTATGCTCTTAATTTAAAGGATGAGCATGCAATGGATTTCTTAGTTGGTCAATCTTTAGAGAAATGGGGAAGAGGAAGTGAGATGAGAATTGTTAATACAAATTCTATTTTTGCAGATTCTTTTGAGCATGCATGGATTAGTAATACCACAAATAAAAATTCAGCAAATACGGTTTTAAGTGGACAGCCATGGGGAGATGGCGCTTTAGCCTCTTTCTTTGGAAGGGCTAACTATAGTTTCAAAGACACATATATGGCAACTTTAATCATGCGAGCAGATGGTTCTTCAAATTTTGCAAAAAGCAAAAGATGGGGGTATTTCCCTTCAGTTTCTGCAGGATGGGTTATTTCTAATGAAAAGTTTATGTCATCTATGAATAATTGGTTGAGCTTTTTAAAGCTTCGCGCTAGTTGGGGTAAAAATGGTAATGCAAGTATTGCAAACTTTCATTATTTATCTACTATTGCTTTTGATATGAAGAATGGTTATTACTGGGGTAATAACAAAGGAACTTTAATTCAAGGAGCATATCCTAATATTTTAGCAAATCCTGATGTAACATGGGAGACTTCAGAACAGTTAGATATTGGTATTGATTCACGATTTATTGATGGTAAATTAGGCGTCACTTTAGATTGGTATGTCAAGAAAACAAAGGATTGGCTAGTTGTAGCACCTATTTTAGATTCATTTGGTACAGGGGCTCCTTATATTAATGGAGGAGATATAAAAAACACTGGGTTAGAGTATAGTATTGATTGGAATGATAAGGTTCGTGATTTTTCTTATGGTGCAAACTTTAATATGAGCTACAATAAGAATGAGGTTACACGTATAGCAAATGCAGAAGGTATAATTCATGGTGACCATGATATTTTGGCTCAAGGAACTAAAGAAATGAATCGCGTCCAAGTGGGATATCCTATTGGTTATTTTTGGGGATATAAGACAGGAGGAGTCTTTCAGAATCAACAGCAAATAGATGAATATAGAGCTTCCGGAAAAGGGGTTTTAAATAATGCACAACCTGGAGATGTTATCTTCTTAGATACTAATAATGACGGTAAAATAACTGATGATGATAAAGTGAAAATTGGGAATCCTCACCCTAAGTTTAGGTTAGGTTTAAGTATGAATTTTGGTTATAAAGGATTAGATGTGTCATTTTCGGCTACAGGAGCTTTTGGACATCAAATAGCTCGATCTTATCGTTCATTTATGGATGATCCACTTCAAAATTATACTTCAGATATCTTTAATAGATGGCATGGTGAAAATACAAGTAACAGACTACCTCGTCTAACAGGAGGCGCACATACTAATTGGTCTAATATTTCAGATCTATATATAGAAAATGCTGATTACTTTAGATTGCAAAATATGACATTAGGATATGATTTTAAGGAGCTAATTCCTACTCTTCCATTCACTCAGATGCGTTTATATTTTTCGGCACAAAATTTATTTACAATTACAGGTTATAAAGGGTTAGATCCAGAGGTTGGATATGGTTATGGTCATTCATGGGCATCAGGGATTGACGTTGGATTTTATCCAAGTCCCCGAACTTATTTGATAGGAATGAATCTTAAATTTTAATCTAAAGAACAATGAAATTATATATAAAAATATTGATAGCTGTTTTGTTATTATCTAGTTGTGATGGCTTCTTAGATACGACAAATTACACAGAGAAAAATACAGGGAATTTCCCAACAAATGTTGATGATGCAACACAAATGCTAACAGGTGTGTATAGTACCCTTAGTATGGCTGTTTCTGAGCCACAGCATACACATTTTGCAATGGCTGAGTTGGCATCAGACGATCGTTTTGGTGGAGGAGGAGAGAATGATAGAGATTTACAAGGTCTAGATCATTTAATGAATACAAAGCCTAATCGTTTTGCTAGTTTTTGGAAAGCTCGATACTCTGGTATCTATAGAGCTAATTTTGCTCTAGAAACATTGGATGATTGTGTAGGATGGCAAAATGAAGATCATAAAAATAGTTATAAGGGAGAAGTGCATTTTTTGAGGGGGTTGTTTTATTTTGAGTTAGCCCAAATGTTTGGTGGGGTACCTCTTATAATAAATTCATTAGGTGGTAATTTACCTAAAGCATCAGCAGATGAACTCTATGCTCAAATAGCTTATGATTTATCTCAAGCTATTGCTTTTCTTCCTGATCAACCCTATGATGAAAGTACATCTGGACATGCAACAAAATGGGCCGCAGAGTCTTTGATGGCTCGAGTATATTTGTTTTATACTGGCTATTATGGTAAAGATTCTCTTCCTGTAGCTGGTGGAGGGTTGATATCGAAGGATAAAGTTATTGAATGGTTAGAGGATTGTATGACTAATAGTGGACATGGATTAATTGATGACTTTAGGAACTTATGGCCATATTCTAATGAGTACACAGCAAAAGATTATGAATACTCACAAGAAAATAATCTAAAGTGGGCAGGTGATGGGAATAAAGAGACAGTTTTCGCTATAAAATTTGGGACTTCTGTAGATTGGGGAAATGATTTTATCTTAGGGTACTCAAATCAATATCTCTTATACTTTGGGTTAAGAAGTAATAATGGAACAGAACAGACATTTCCTTATGGACAAGGTTGGGGAGGAGGACCAGTCAATTCTCAACTATATAAAGAGTGGTTATCAAAAGAGCCTAATGATATTCGTAGAGAAGCTTCTATTTTAGATGTGGAAAAAGAATTGGAAAACTACGAATATGGTGCTGATAAGCAAATGGAAGAAACTGGCTATTGGCAGAAAAAGTATATTCCTATAACTACCTATGATCAAGAGGGTCAGTTTTATCCTTCGTATGCAGTGTTAAAGGATGGAGCTAAAGATGAGATGCAGTTAGCTCATACACAGGATCTTGTGCTGATTCGATTTGCAGATGTTTTATTAATGCATTCTGAATTAACTCAAACAGCTAAAGGATTGAATTTAGTAAGAGCACGTGCAGGGTTAGAAAATAAAGAATATTCTCTATCTGCTATCCAAGACGAAAGAAGATGGGAGCTTTCATTTGAAGCTTTAAGGTATTTTGATTTAATGCGTTGGGGAATTGCTGGAGAAAAATTAGCAAAACAAGAAGGTGTAAATATAAAAAATAGAGGAGTAGATACCAAAATGAAAGCTTTTGGTGGAGGATATAAAGCTAGGTTTGAAGCCACTGGAGGATTTTGGCCTATTCCTGAGTCACAAATAATTTTATCTGAAGGTGTATTAAAGCAAAATAAGGGGTGGGGAACTCCAGATGCAGAATTTACAGGTTGGTAATAAAAAACATACAATTATGAAACAATATAAACTCACTATCTTTTTTAGTCTTTTTATGCTTTTTTTAATCGGCTGTGAGCCCTATGAAAGTAAGAATAAAATAGGGAATGCTATTTCAGCTGATAAGCTAAATATCACAGCTGAAGCATTAGTTATAAATGGAAAAAAAACAAATAAAGTAGTAGTGGATAATCATAGTCCTGTACTTTCATTATGGGACTATGGGACAGGAACAACAACAAGTAAATCTGATACTGTTTTGTTGGTAACTACTGGTGAACATGAAATTTTGTTTACTGGATTAAATCCCGATGGTACAAGAATTAGTAAAACAGTAAAGGTTGTAGTTGAGGATTTATTTTTTGAAGTTCCTGCAGAATGGGGATATTTAGTAGGTGATGGTTCTAAAACTTGGGTTTGGGATGATGAAGCATCTTCTGTTTGGGGTAATGGAGGTTATTTGAATGATGAGGCTCCTGCTTGGTGGACTCTTCAAATAGAAGAAATTGATGGTCAAGCAAAAGGGGATGGTGTTGGCGCAAGTATGGAGTTTACTCTTCAAGGCGCTCAATTTAAAAAATATAAAAATGATGGCACAGTTGAAAAAGGAACCTTTTCATTAGATATGAATTCACGGGTTGTTAAAGAAGATGATTCAGTATGGGCGAAAGGACATATTAGTATCAAAGGTTCTAGTTTTCTTTGTGGTATATCTCCCAATGAAGGTGGAAAAGCTGTTACAGAATATGATATTATTTTCTTAGATGAGAATAAAATGATTGTTAGTTATCCAGAACCAGGAGCTGAAAATGGAGGTACCGGTTGGTTTTGGGTGTTTAAATCTAAAAAATAAGAGTCCTTTATTTTAAGTGAAAACACATTTTGAAGTCTCCTTCTCTTCTGTATTATGTGGTGGAGGAGACTTTAATTTGCTTTTCTAAAAAAATTATGAGTAATAATAAAGTAATACTATTCCTTATTCTTACTGTTTTTGAGATCACCTTTTGTTTTTCAAATGATTCTACTATAGTTCAAAGAAATGGTTTTTTGAAGGTGGACAATGCTTCTCTTTGTAATGAAATTGGAGGAAAAGCGGTTTTAAGAGGAGTCAGCTTAGGTTGGCACAACTGGTGGTCTCATTATTATGAAGAAGAAACAATAGATTGGCTTTGTCGTGATTGGAATTGTGATGTTATTAGAGCTGCTAGTGGTGTTGAACC
>JAAYSY010000247.1 GCA_012518235.1 Bacteroidales bacterium | reverse complement strand
TTTAGCCATAATTACCAATCAAATTTTAAATGACGAACTGTTTTCTTTTCATCAATAATCATCCGAAGTGAAGCAATACCAATTTGCAAATGTTCCGTAACAAACTGATTAGTAACCGAAGTATCGCTTTTATCCGTTTTAACCCCCTCAGGAATCATCGGTTGATCGGATACCAATAACAGAGCACCTACTGATATTCGATTGGCAAACCCCACACTAAATAGTGTTGCTGTTTCCATATCTACAGCCATAGCACGCGTAGAACGAAGATACGTTTTAAATGCTTCATCATGCTCCCAAATGCGACGGTTTGTTGAATAAACAGTACCTGTCCAATAATCTTTTCCATGATCACGGATAGCTGATGATACAGCACGTTGTAACATAAAAGAGGGTAATGCAGGAACTTCAGGGGGCATATAATCGTTCGACGTACCTTCACCACGAATTCCTGCAATAGGTAAAATTAAATCACCTATTTTTGTTTTACTATCTTGTATTCCTCCACATTTTCCTAAAAACAGACAAGCCTTTGTCTCTATGGCACTTAGCAAGTCCATTATTATAGCAGCATTAGGACTTCCCATACCAAAATTGATAATTGTAATTCCATTGGCTGAAGCGGAACACATATTTGCATCGTACCCTATAACTTCTACATTAAAGTGACTAGCAAACAACTCTACGTAATTAGTAAAGTTGGTTAATAATATATATTCTCCAAAATCATCTAAATGCCGTTTAGTGTATCTTGGAAGCCAATTCTTAACTATTTCTTCCTTTGTTTTCATAAAAAATGAATTATGTTTGTGAAAATATTCCATTTAGCACTTAACCCTTTACTAAGTGCCTTACTGACAAAAATACTAAATGTTAGCATTAAATTTACCAGAATATCCTATAAAAGTAAAAGATATAGAAGGCAAAAAATTTATCTTCGATGATATTCGCCGACAATACATAGCTCTAACTCCTGAAGAGTGGGTAAGGCAACATTTTGTGCATTTTTTGATTCGTCATAAAGGGTATTCTCAATCCTTAATGGGTAACGAGGTATTGGTTAATCTTCACAACCAAAAAAAAAGGTGCGATACGGTGGTTTATAATAATCAACTACAGCCGCTTATGATTATTGAGTATAAAGCACCCGAAGTAAAAATATCACAAGCTGTTTTTAATCAAATTTGTCGCTACAACATAGTATTAAAAGTAAACTACTTAGTGGTTAGCAATGGATTACAACACTATTGTTGTGAACTAGATTACACTACGCAACAATATAAGTTTCTTTTAGATATTCCTACTTACTCTCAACTTAAAAACGAAATAGAGTAAAGACATACCATTAAATCAATTTATGTTATTTTCATAACAACATAGCCTCATGATGACTGAAAAAGAAAAAGCTGCTCAAGGATTATTGTACGATGCGAATTTTAATCAAGAGCTACTAAACGACCGCAAACGAGCTAAAGAATTAATCTATCGCTATAATTTACTGTCGCCTACTCAAGAAACAGAAAGGTTAAAGTTACTCCATCAACTGTTAGGTAAATGTAAAGAGTCACTAATTATTGAACCTCCTTTTCATTGTGACTATGGCTATAATATTGAAATTGATGCCTGTTTTTATGCCAATGTAAATCTAGTCATTCTTGATGGTGCTAAAGTCACCATTGGTAAACAAGTATTTATAGGTCCTAACGTAGCTATTTATACAGCCGGACATCCTTTAGATTCAGAGACTAGGGTGCAAGGATTAGAATATGCTCACCCAATTACTATAGGTGATAGAGTGTGGATTGGGGGTAATGTCGTGATCCTTCCAGGAGTAACAATAGGTAATGATTGTGTAATCGGTGCAGGAAGCATTGTAACAAAAAACATTCCTCCTTATACATTAGCCGTAGGTAACCCGTGTCGTGTCGTTCGAAACTTAACCCCTCAAGAAATAAAAAAATGAAATCCTTATTCACTTGGAATCTTATATTTTACTGTATCTTAGCATCGATAATGTACCTACTTGTAACAAAGCATTGAATCATGCACCAACGAAATCTAATTGTTCTATTGTCAATCCTTTGGGCACTTACTGGTTGTGTACCTTCTAAACAGGAGGAAACAGCGTATGATAAGATGAGAAGTTTGTTAGATTCACTTGAGGTATCAACAATAGATAGTTTAGAATTCATTACCATTCAACTTAAAAAAGATTTACTCTACGACAAATATACCTTAGAAGATCAATATGAGTATCAAAATAAAGAACGCCGATTTCAATGGGATAAAATAGTCAACAGACTTACTTATACCGAAGCAATTCAACTTAAAAAACGAACCTGGGGGGTGTTACGGAACTATAGAAATGGTAATGGTGAGGCTGTGGTTGTTCCAAACTTTGTTCGAAACGCTTATGGTAGAGTGTCCGATACATTAGGCGTAGAACGCTACCAATCAGTTCCTCTCTACCTACCTGAAGACACTACTACGGCCATTCGCTATGGAAGAGATGGATGGATTGTTGAAGTAATAGATACACTTCAAGGTGATTTTGTTATAGTAAAAGGTGTTTCGTTAGAAGATACGTGGAAAACACCCAAACGATACGTTAAAACTTTAGGTGACACACTCGTATTTAATCATGTCATTGTTATTGATGTCACTCATCAAAACATTACAACATTAGAAAAACAGAGTCCTTATTGGTACATACGTAGTATGAATCCAGCAACCACAGGAAGGCATCGGCCTCCTTATGCTCAAGAAACACCAACGGGACTTTACTTATTACAAGAAAAGAAAATAAAGATGTACTACTTAAAAGATGGAACTACAGCACTTGGTGGATTTGCACCTTATGCCAGTCGATTTACTAACGGGGCCTATATTCACGGCGTTCCTGTAGCTCATCCTGGTCGTTCTATTATAGAGTATAGTTACTCATTAGGCACCACACCTCGTTCACATATGTGTGTTCGTAATGTGTCGTCACATGCTCAGTTTATCTATGATTGGGGGCCTACTAACGAAACACTGATCTATGTTATTGACTAGCGTTTGTCTTAAATAAATAGCCATTATGTTTAGATTTAGATTAATCCTATGTTCCCTAATTTTCATCATCATAGCACTCCCTCTATCTAAGAGTGAGGTTTGCCCGATTACTGAAGATAGACCTTGGCCTGCTGAAAGTCAACTACTCTATGCTGAAATGGGATTAGAGCATGCCATTACCTATGAGGTATTTCAATTAGCTTATCAAGGGTACAAAAAGATAAAGAATAAACAAAAATCTCTTTTATCTATTGTAGATTTCTCTATGCCTTCTACTCAAAAAAGATTACTCGTACTCGATATGGATTCTCATCGTGTGCTTTTTAATACACACGTTGCTCATGGTAAAAATAGTGGTTGGAATTACGCCACCTCATTTTCTAATCAAGTGGGCTCACTTCAAAGCTCTTTGGGTTTTTATTTAACAGAAAACACCTATCAGGGGAGTAATGGTTACTCTTTAATTTTAGAAGGACTCGAAAATGGTTTCAATAATAAAGCAAAAGAGCGTGCCATTGTTATTCATGGTGCTCCTTATTGCAATCCCACAACAATTAATGGTAGCGGTCGATTAGGGCGTAGTTTTGGTTGTCCAGCCCTGCCCCCTACTTTAGCTCGTCCCATTATTGACACTATTAAAGGTGGATCGGTCTTATTTGTTTTTGCACAAAACTCAACCTATCTCGCCCAGAGTCATTATCTCAACTAAAAAAAGAGATTACTCTTTTAGAGTATATTTATATTCTACCTAATGCATCTTTTCTCCTTTAGCAAATAGACTATCGTGAGAGCCTACGCATAGTAATCAAAAACTAATCACTTGAAATTAAACTGCTTATTCCTATTTTTATAAATACCATTTGCAATACAATAAAATTCTGTATTTTTGTATAAGATGCATAATATATGTATACTTAATTGAAGTGGAAATAGTAACAAAAAAATCATCGCTACTTTTTTATTTTAAGTATTCCACAACCAGGTAAAGCAATCTTATAAAGTAAAAAAAGGACTTTAACTAGCAATAAAAATAGAACTATGAAAAAAACACACCTTGTATTCGTATCTCTACTCCTCATCTTATGCTCATGTGGGGGTAAAACAAAAAGGAATACCACCGAAAACAACGTTACGGGCATTGAAAAAGCAGAAGCGTTTGGATGGAACCTTGCCATTCAATCCTATACGTTCCATAAGTTTAATGTTATTGAAGCATTAGACAAAACAAAAGAGTTGGGCATACACTATATTGAAATTTACCCAGGACATAAATTAGGGGGTGAATGGGGAGATACTCCTTTTGGCTACCAAATGACAAAAGAACAAATTAAAGGTATAAAAGACTTGGCTGCCTCTAAAGATATTATGATTGTAGGTACAGGCGTTTTTACAACCGATAACCCAGACGATTGGAAGTTACTCTTTGATTTTGCTAAGGAGATGAATTTAGAATTCATAACTTGCGAACCGAATATAGAACATTGGGATATTGTAGAAGAGCTATCTAAAGAATCGGGTATTAAAGTTGCTGTACACAACCATCCTAAACCTTCTAATTACTGGAATGCCAATCTTTTAATGGATCAAATAAAAGACAGAAGCACAACCATAGGATCATGCGCCGATATCGGTCATTGGAGTCGAGAAGGATTTGATCCTACAGAAAGCTTTAAAACTTTACAAGGAAGAGTTATTTCCCTACATATTAAAGATATTTTGGACAAACCCGAAGATGGAAGTTGGCAAGAAGACACCATTTGGGGCAATGGTATTCTTAACTTGGAGGAGATTTTCTCCGAATTAAAAAAGCAAGATTTTAAAGGCTTCCTTTCTATAGAATATGAATACAATTGGGGAAACTCTGTAAACGATATTAAAGAGTGTATAAAACACTACGAAGAGTTAACGGATAAAATTTTTTAATTGAAAAACGACCTTTTTATAAATTCTGCTATCCCCACCCTTTTCAAATATAGGTTGGGGATAGTTGTTTTAAGTCGGTTATCTCAAAACAACCGTTCTTCGGATCATACCGAAAAGTTGTGGGGAAAGTATAAAAAAGATTGAAAAGATATATATTTGTAATAAAATATATAAATACTTCCGTTATGAGTTGGGACCCTTTAGTACGCTTTATCTTACCAGATG
>JAAYSY010000041.1 GCA_012518235.1 Bacteroidales bacterium | reverse complement strand
TAAAAAGTGAATTGGTTCACCGTTCTGATGTAAGCAGTTCAGTAGATTTAAGTAAACTTCCTGCTGATGCAAGTCAGCTTTTGCGCATTGTAAAAGTGGGGGATTATGATATTTGTGCTTGTATAGGATCGCATGTAAATAATACATCCGAAATAGGAACTTTTAGAATAACTACTTATACTTACGATAGTGATAGTCGTGTTTTGCGTATTCGATTTAAGCTTGATAATAGGAAATAACACGAATAAGCCTTTAGCCAATGTGTTGTTTTTCTTATATGATTTGATGAGAGTTTTGACTTTAACTATTTCCGTAACTTATTATGTATAAAGTAGGGGTAGGAGACTAGTAAAAAGAACACGACAGAGAATATACCTGCAGTAATTATAAAATGTAACGTGTTGATTTCACTTGCTTGAACGTAATAGTAGCTTATAATTCCCAGTATTAAACCGATTTCCCATGAAATGCTTTGACTAGTGTTGGCAGTACCTCTTTGGCAATGAGTTGATATTTTAACAAAAAGAGATAAAAACTCGGGTACTATAAGACCTATGCCTAGTCCTAACAAGTAATTTGGAAGATAAGGAAATTCAGGAATAGCAAAAAGTGGATAGGAAATGCCAATGCATAGTATTCCAAAAAGTGTTTGAATAAATAATTTGTTTTGGATGCGTTGTATAAATGAGAATACTATAAAACCAGAACTCAGGTAACCTCCTATAAGAACCATTAAATAATAGAGAGGTGGAGTGTTTGTTGAGGCTAGGTGATAAAATAAAGCAATTGTACTACTTATTACTATGGCTACAACCATTAGATTAATCATAAAAGGCCAACTTTTGATTAATAAGAATCGATCCAAGTGAAGTAAGCTAGAGTCCATAGGTGCACGAAAATGAAGCTTTATGGTTAATATAATAACAACAGCCAATAGGGGAAGTGTTGCTGATGCATAGATTAAAGTAGAGTTATATTGACTAGGGAGTAAGAAACAACAAAGAGTAATACCAATTAAAAAACCAAATCGTCCAGTCCAAGATACTATTTTATTCCCTAAGTTTCTTTTTTCGGATGGTGATACATCTACAGCTATTGTGATGCCTATGCTGGTTGCAATAGTACAAAAAACACCATATAAAATAAGAATGAAAGGAGCTGTCTCTAAATTTATCCACTTACATAAAAAGGTGGAAACAGAAACACCTAAATAGGAGAAAATAGCAATGGTCTTTCGCTGGTATTTATCTTGTATGTAGAAAAGAAAAGGTCCAACCAATACAACCCCTCCAATGAAATAGAAAAGGTGTAGAGCCACCTGTTGAATTGAATAGCAGTCTGTTGTAGAATGCATTATTGCCGGTATAACCGGCAATAATGTGTAAAGAGAGGAGTATAGCAATAAATTAGCTATACAAATTCTACTAAATGCAGAGCGTCTGTATTTAGTATTGTTCTTGCTCATTGGGGAAATCAGAGGATTTTACATCCTTTATATATTGTTGAATACCCTCTGTCATTATAGTGTGTAGATCAGCATATCTACGTAAAAATTTAGGACTAAATCCTTTATTAATACCTAGCATATCTTGAATGACTAAAACCTGACCATCAACGCCACCACCAGCACCAATACCTATTACGGGAATAGTTAATTCTTGAGCTACTTTTTCAGCTAAATCAGCAGGTATTTTTTCAAGCACTAAGGCAAAACACCCAGCTTCTTCTAATAGCTTAGCATCTTTAATTAGTTTTTCAGCTTCCTCGTTATCTTTAGCACGGACAGCATAAGTACCATATTTATTAATGGATTGAGGCATGAGACCTAAATGTCCCATTATAGGAATTCCCGCTGTTAATATGCGTTTTATTGTTTCTAGTATTTCCTCTCCACCTTCTAGCTTTACTGCATCGCATTGCGACTCTTTCATGATACGAATAGCAGAAGCCAAACCTTCTTTAGAATTTCCTTGGTAAGACCCAAATGGCATATCTACTACTACCATTGCACGATTTACAGCACGGATGACTGATTGAGCGTGATAAATCATTTGATCTAGTGTAATGGGTAATGTTGTAGTATTACCAGCCATAACGTTTGATGCAGAATCACCCACAAGAATGATATCCATGCCTGATTCATCTACTATTTTAGCCATTGAATAATCATAAGCAGTAAGCATTGAAATCTTTTCTCCTCTTTCCTTCATTTGTGATAGACGATGAGTTGTGACTTTTCTTTTATCGTCAGAAATATAACCTGTCATTGTGTTGTTATTTATTTATTTCTATTATTAATAGACTATTAAAAAGTCTACGTTTTTAGAGCTTTTGTAACAAAGTTAAGACTATATCGGATAAAGTGCAATAGTAAGTAACTAAATCCTTTTATTTTGGGGCTTTTCTATAGAGATAGAAGGCAATAAATGCATATAGAATATTAGGTATCCACATAGCTAAATAGGGAGGCATGTTTCCATTGACTGCAAAGGTTGATGATACCGTTTGGAATAATATATACGAGAAACTAAGTCCTAGTCCAACTCCTAAGTGTAACCCCATACCTCCTTTTGTTTTACG
>JAAYSY010000246.1 GCA_012518235.1 Bacteroidales bacterium | reverse complement strand
TTGTCTGGATTTAATTTACTAATATCCATCTCAAAAATACCTGGTGTATAATCCATAGGGCCACCCATCAAACGAGTAAAAGGAAGTACTGTAGCATGATTAGGTTTATTACCTCCAAAAGCTTGATATTCTTGACCACGAGCAGACTCTTGTGCCAACAAATTAGGATACGTTCTATGTAATCCTGTAGGATGTACTGCCTCATGCGCATTCACCATTATCTTATATTCTGCTGCTTTTTTCACAGCATATAAATAGTGATTATTTAACCATTGTCCATAATGATACTCTCCTCTTGGTATCATATCACCCACATAACCACTCTTAACAGAATTATAGTTATTATCTACCATAAACTGATAAGCAGCATCCATGTGTCTCTCATAATTACGAGTAGAACCAGATGTTTCATGATGCATCATCATTTTTATCCCCTTTTCATTAGCATAATCTCGAAGTCCTTCCACATCAAAGTCTGGATAAGGAGTTACAAAATCAAAGACATAATCCTTAGTTTTACCAAACCAATCTTCCCATCCTTCGTTCCATCCTTCAACCAGTAGTTGATCAAATCCGTGCTCCGCCGCAAAGTCTATATAGCGTTTCACATTGTTATTGTTCGCTCCATGTTTTCCATTAGGAGTTAAACTTGTATAATCTGTAACACCGAGTTGTACACTAGGAAGATCATCAGTATAATTCCATGAACTCATTCCTGTAATCATCTCCCACCAAACACCCATATATTTCACAGGTTTTATCCATGAAGTGTCTTCTATTTTACAAGGCTCATTCAAATTAAGAATCAAATTCGAAGCCAATATATCTCTTGCATCATCGCTAATAACTAACGTTCTCCAAGGAGAATGACAAGGTGTTTGTAAATGACCTTTATAACCAAGAGCATCTGGAGTCAACCAAGATTCAAATATGAAGTTTTCATCATCTAAATTCAAAGAAAGAGCAGCATAATCTATGAGGGCTGCTTCGTGAATATTCACATATATCCCCTCATCCGTTTTAAGCATCAAAGGAGTTTGCACTCCCGTTTCAGAAAATTGAGTCTGAGAAGCATTACTTGTTACGGCATCATGAAATAAGCCTCTAATCTCCGAAAGGCGAGAGTGTACATAGTCATACTCTTGAGTATCATAATCTCCAGGTATCCAATGAGCTAATATATCTCCAGACATAGCAAACTGAGTTCGCTCTTCTTTAATTATAAAATAATTCAGATCATTTTGTTGTGGAAACTCATAGCGAAATCCAACCCCATCGTTAAACACTCTAAAACGAATTATAAGTTCTTTGTTTGTAGGATGTTGTTTTAAATTGATAGCTAACTCATTATAGTAATTCTTGACAAACTCATTCTCACCCCAAACGGTTTTCCATGTTTCATTAAAAGTGCTTGCTTCTGATTTAACTAGATTAAAACCATCGTATAAAGAGGATTGTGGATTAGATGAAGTTTTCATCATCCCTTCTTGTTTGCCAAACTCAGGATAATGTCCTTCAGCTTTCAACTCAAGTCCCAACTTACTAGCCTTTATGACATTTATGCCTTTGTAATTTACTTTATATATAGGCTCTCCATTTTCTGATACGCTGAAAAGCAATTGGATATTTCCATCGGGTGATTTAACCTCTTGACTGAAGCTAACACTTACAGTAAGCATTACAAAAGCCAAAATTGAATACATTCTTTTTTTCATGATAATAAAGGTATTATTTAATAGAAACTGTTGTTTTTTGTGTGCTATAGGGTATTTTTACCCAGCACTCTTTCTTTTCTTCGTCCCACGACCAGGCATTAGATTTATAATCAGAAGCAATGAAATCATTCATCTCAAACACATCTTTGCTTTTTGATTTTTTACCATCTAGAAAAACCTCATTCGGTTTTTCTTCTAAATGATACTTCAGAACTATATTTCTCTTACTTGATTGTCTAAAGCCTTTCTCATCTACGGTTATAGTCGTTTCATAACCATCTTGTTCAGTGAGGCACACGAAGTTTATTTTAGAGTAAATCCCTTTTTGATAGTCCAGTGATACCCCATCATCCTCATATAACTCAAACTCTGCCGACTCATCTTCGTAGTTTGGAAAAACATCAATCAATAAAGGATAATTCTCATCCTCGTGTATATATTGCATAATAGGCATTTGAGGAATAACAGATCCTTTTTTAACAAAAATAGGAATGACATTTAAAGGAGCTCTATACGATATAGTTTGTCCTCCTAAATAAACTGTCTTTTTATCATTAAAATCAATCCATTCACCCACTGGGAGATAAACTCTTTTTACACGTACTCCTTTTTGCAATACAGGAGCGACCAACAACTCCTCGCCAAACATAAACTGATCTTCTATAGCTACAGCTTCAGGATCTCTAGGATACTCCATAAAAAGCCCTCTTACGATGGGTAAACCCGTATCATATGCTTTACGAGCATAAGTATATAAGTAAGGAAACAGTTGATATTTTAATTCAATCGCCTCTTTACTATTTCGTTCGGCTACATCACCAAACATCCAAGGTTCTACGGCATTATCCCCCTCATGATGTGTACGACTTAGCGGATTAAACACCCCAAACTGCATCCACCTAGTATAGAGTTCAGCCATTGCTGAGTAATCAGTAATATCTCCACAATAACCAGAAATATCAGTTGTCCAAAAAGGAATACCCCCAATACCTGCAGAGATTCCAATATTCACTTGATTTTCAAATTGTTCCCAACCTTCTTCCACCTCATAAGGATTACCACTATCACCCGTCCACCCAAATGTATAACGCTGAAGTCCAGCGTAAGCTGCACGAGTCATTTGAAATATACGTTGATTGGGATTTCTCTTATTAAATTGTTCTGTAACTACCTTATCCCATGTTAACCCATATACATTATGAATTTCATCGTGCATACCTAGGTGATGTTGCATATTTAATCTATCTACATCTTCTTCATTACTCCAAGCTGGTTCCCCCATATCGGTCCAAAAACCATTAACTCCATCATCAATTGGTTTTTGTTGTAACTTACCCCACCAGTCAGCGGCTTCTGGTAAAGTAAAATCTACTACACCACAATTTCCGCCCCAAGGCCAAGGCATATCATAGGCCTTTCCTGTTCTTATATCTTTAACAAAAAGCTGTTTGTTATTTGCATCATTCCATTGCAGTTTATTATTTTGAGCCACAACAGGATCTTGTGATACAACCATTTTAAATCCTTGTGACTTTAAGGTTTGGAGCATTTTTTGAGGTTGACTGTAATTCTCTTTGCGCCAATTAAAGTCTTGTAGATATTGTGTCCACCCTATATCTTGATAAATAATATCACAAGGTATTTCACGTTTTCTAAATTCAGCAGCTACATCTAGTGCTTGTTGTTCTTTTGTATATAAACCTCTACATTGAGCAAAACCAAAAGCCCATTTGGGTGGCATTATGGGTTTACCCGTTAGCTCTATGTATTGTGATAAAATTTCCTTATAATCTTTTCCAAAAATAAAATAATAGATAAACTCACCATTAGGTGCTTCGAACGAATAATAATCATTAGACTCTATCCCAAACTTAAATTCAGTTTTATATGTATTATCTAGAAATATACCGTAATTATAATTACTCATAAAGAACGGAATACTTTTGTAGAGGGGATCTTCAGTAGTACTATAACAAGGACGATCACTATTCCACATTTTATAACTCCTTCCTCTTCGATTTAATGGACCTGACTTCTCTCCTAAGCCATAAAATTGCTCATCTTCACGAAGAACTTTATATGCCGTCTTTCTTAAGTTCTTATCATCTGAAATGTGGCCCATTTCTTTATAGTCGGAAAAAATTAATCGTTGCCACTTATCGAAAATCTGTATTTGAAGCGGATTCTTATTGACTCTAATACGCAAGTTTCCCGTGTACATTTCATAACAAGATTCTTGTTCATCTACACTGATTTTACCCACCTCTTCTAAAACCTCATTTATAACAGCAAAAGATTCATTTTTCCTTTTTAATACCCCAACAGGATCATACCATATCTTCACAACCGATCCACTACAAAAGGTCAATGATAGTTTACCTCCACCCTGGATAGTAAAATCAATTTGATTATCTTTTACTTGATTATAAGAAACTGCTGTTTGTTTCTTATTTCCATTTGCACAAAGAGCAAATGGAAATAAAAAACAGATTATTAATATCCTAAAATAGGTCATATCAACACTTTTTACAATTATTAATATTCTACAACAATCATATCCCAATACTTAAGGTATGGAATTGTAACTAATACACTATTTCCATTACTTGTAAAGTCCAATTCTGTTGCTACTCCCTTTCTATAGTTAGGAGAAGCTAACCATATTTTTTTAGGGGTCGATTTAACTTGAATGTTCACATTAGCATCGGTTATCTCCTTAGGCTCAATCTGTAGTCCTTTTTTATCCCCCCAGTCCATGGAGTTAGCATCTGTAAAATTTATTAAATGAATAATTTCTTTATTGTTCATCTCTTTTCCTATAGTCGCTACCTCTCCTTTAGAAGCAGGCCAATTTGAAATACTCATTTTCCCATCTGTAGACGACACATTGAATGTTTTAAATTCACCTCCATCTCTCAATAGATTTTCATAAGCAGTTAAAAAATCATAATATGTCACCATCTCCAATGATAGTGACGTTCTCATTTGAAGATTTTCATTAGGAAAATACTCGTTAGATAAATAGTGTTCTCCTAATTCAATATGAGCTCCACCGAAAGCAAAAATAACAGAGTTCGTTAATAATACACCTGGAGCATTAATGTAGCCAAAGCTATTTGAAATATCATAATTCATATAAGCAGCCAACACCACATTTTTTTCATTATTACTTAAACGCTGATTGTCTAATATTATAGAAGCTAATTGCTCATAAGATGTATTAGGGTCCCAAACTTCAGTATAAAGAAAGTCAACTTCAGATTGTGCAATACTCTCCTTTTGTCCAAATTGATTTACAGCATTCATTACATGATACTTATCAGGGTTCAACTCCTTCATTTTATTAACAAAGGAACCATAGGTTTTATCTAATTCAACAACCTGCCCATTATAATCATATACTGTACCTCTACCACCTAATTGATCAATATGATATCCATCAAAGTTAAAAACATCATAAACATCTTTATGACGCTTAGAAATATACTCTTGCCAACCTATATTCGCAGGATTTAATAAATAAATACTACTTCTAAAGGGTGCATCTAGGTGATGATTGTCTTTTTCCTCATGGTTATCATCCTTAAAAATATACCACTCCTCATTCACACCATCTGATAATGCGTTATCTAAAGCCCCAAAACATAAATTGTAGAACATGGCTTTCATTCCTTTTTCGTGCAATGCATTAATGTAACCCTCAACACTAGCAAAGGTATTCGTTCTACCAATTAGATCGGGCCAAGTTTGCAAAGGTGTAGAAACACTCCCTGCTAATGGTTTATGATGATCATACATCCAGTCATAAAACTGTACTCCATTAATTCTGTATCGAGCTAAATTAGCTATGTTTTTTTGAATGACTTGGTTTGATAAAGTTCCATAAGAGGATAAAAACCCATAACGTGGAAATCGAGTCCAATCAGATGAGACATCAATTGCTATTGATTCTAAAACATCCTCTTTCCCATCTACTACTCTATACAAGTCAACTAAATACCCTTTATAGTCCTCTTGTGGAGGATTCCACGTCCATTCCTTGCCTACTAAAAGTTCTTCGCTTAAAACAGTGCCTAAATGAGAATATCTTACTTTTACTTCACCATTTTTAAAGTCTATTTCTTTTGCTAGGTTAAACTGAACAGGTTCACCAGGTTGATAAATAGGTTTATCTGTAGTTAAATCTATAGGAAAGTAGGTCTCTCCATAAGTAATCGGATTATTGTTTGTATCATAATAATCTTCACATGAAAAAAAGATTAAGCTTGCAATAACAACTAACCCTATGTTATTATAAAACACATATAATGATTTCATAGTTTTTGAATTAATCACTACAGAGAATTATTTAGACTCTCTGTAGTAAATGTTATTTTATTATTTTTTCTTGATTATAACAGTTTCATTAAACTGGTCTAACTCAATGGTATAATCACCAGATTCAGCTATATTCCACTTATAATCTTTCCCTGAACCACCAGTTGTGTAAACCATAGATTGAATAACTCCCGTAGGTTCTGTTTTATCTGCAGTCGCAGTAAACCAATCTCCATTCCAATCTGATTGTTTATCACAAGTAAATTTGAACTCACCTTCTTTTAAATAACCACTCCAAGTAAAAATAAATTCGTTTTCTGTAATCTCCATTGGAGAGGCATCATCTATACTCCAACCATTAGGTGTCGCCTCTCCTACTAAGTAAATCATTGGATAAGCAATAAATTCAAGTATGTCAATTTTTAGATCTTGGATATCTAACTTTATTTTATAATTAGCATCATCTACAGACCACTTATAGTCATCTGCATTCTCCTGGCCTGAAAGTTTAACTACATCTAAATTTACTCCTGCACCCACACCTTGAGTTGTAGGACGATAATAAGGAATGTTATCATCAAAATCAGGTTCAGTCGCAATCTTAAATTCTCCAGATAACCTTGCATTATAAGAAAAGATATAAGGATTATCAGCATCTACATTCATTGGTTCAAATTCCCATCCGCTTTCACCTGTCGAGCTACCAACTATCCAAAGTTCATCATATTCAGGACCTGTTGTCTTTCTTATAGAAATTACCCCCGTCAACACATTCAGCTTGATTTCATAATTTCCTGCTTCTTCAATAGTAAATTTCTCATCGTATTCATCCTCATCAGACTCCCTGTAATAAAGCTTCGTATCATCAATTCCTTTATTATATGAAGGTGTAAATTGTCCTAAAGTTGTAATAAACTTAAGTTCTCCTTTATTCAATCTTCCATTCCAAGTGAAACCTCCGACACTACCCGATACAGTGTTCATTTTTGTGGCTTCATCAGCACTCCACCCATTAGGAGCTGCCCCACCTATTAAGTATAGATTCTTAGTAACTGGAGTATATGTCTTAACCGAAAATGATACTACTTCAGATATCTGTTTATCAACGCTCTCATCTAATACATCAGCTATTACTCGGGCTTTTAAGATAACCTCATCATTTGGAGATACAGAAAACTCATCTAACAACAATTGATTCAGAGCTTCGTGTTTATAAACTAAAATTCGCTCATTTCTTCCAAGAGCTAGTTTAACACCTTCATCGAAGTTTCCTTCCTCCAGATCCATTTCAAAAGTATATTCTATTCCAGCATCAGTACCTTGATTTGTTCCTGACGTCCACTCAAATCGCAAAGCATCAGATACTGGAGTATTATTATCCAATACTATCTCTTTACTATTTACCGTCATAGCCAAAGGCACACTCCCTTTATCTCGTTCTAAATTATCTTCATCAATACATGCACTAAAAGACAACATAAACAAGCTAAGCAATGATAAAAACAATCTGTTTCTTATTTTCTTCGTTTTCATATCTTGTAGATTTTAATAACCTGGATTTTGTTTAAGATTAGTATTAGCATCTATATCTTTTTGAGGAATTGGTAATAAGAGATGCTTTCTTGATGCATTAACTTTACCTATTGAATGTAAAAAGTCCAAAGCATATTGTCCTTCGTCTATACGAATCATATCAAACCATCGATGCCCCTCAAAGGCTAATTCTATTCTTCTCTCTTTTAATATTTTCTCCCTCATCTCTGTTTGAGACAAACCAACAATTGTAGATTTATCAGTTAACTTAGCTCGCTTTCTTACTTCATATAAAGGTTCAACTGCCTCTTCTGTTCTACCTAACTCATTTAGTGCTTCCGCTTTCATTAAAAGCACATCTGCATATCTTAAAACAACAATACTTGCTGAATTTGTATTATAATCCGGAGACACAGAAAGAGGAACTAAAAATTTTCTCACATTATAACCAGTATTAGACATTGACTTCTTATATTTCTTTCCATCAAAAGGAGGACACCCCTCATATAAAATAGTCTTCTCTTTGCGAACATCTCCTTCTTCATACTGATCTACAAACTCTTGAGTAGGCTGATTCCAACCATATCCTCCACCTACCCATCCAGAGTTTCTTGGTCCCATATACGTACTTAACCAATTTGCTTGATTATCATCATCCCAAAAACCCGCTTTTGTTAATCCAAAATATTGTACTTCAAATAAGGATTCTACGGTATTTTTATGCTGGGCTTGTCCTCCAAAACAATCACTATAGTCTGGGTTTAACTTATAACCTAAATCCTCTACTATTTGTATCATTTTTAAGCACTCATCGTATTTGCCTAGTGTAAGGTAAACTTTAGCTAACATTCCTGCTGCTGATCCTTTAGATGCTCTACCTAAATCCTCCATGCCATATTCATCACGAGTTGGAAGCAGATCAATAGCATCTTTTAAGTCAGGGATAATTAAATCGTTATAAACGATATTTTTATCTGTTCTTGAAGGATAAATATCATCTCCTGGTTCTAAAGGATCTACCAATAAAGGAACATCGCCAAATAACTGTACCAGAATAAAGTAGTAATGTGCACGTAAAAATTTAGCTTCACCAATAGAACGCTCACGAATAGCTGCACTCACATTATTCATATTGGGTGCATTTTTTAATACTGTGTTACAGTATAAAATACCAGGATTAGGACCTCTCCAAATATCAA
>JAAYSY010000040.1 GCA_012518235.1 Bacteroidales bacterium | reverse complement strand
TAACACTTTTTATTAGCAAATAATAAGGTGGACTTATACAATGAAGCTTTTAATTATAAATACTACACATATCACACTAAGGAGACCGACTGGTCTTATTGCATAAAAATTCCTCAACTAATTAATACACGTTCAAAATCAAGTGAAAATTAAAAGTTATAAAAAAGATAGTTGCCAAGCTAACCTAACAACTATCTTATAAATTATGAATATTTTCTACAAAAATCCATAACATTTATTTAGGACAATACTTCTTCATTAAAAAGTTATTTTAGCACTGGCAAAATAACTCCTAGGTAAAGAAGGTCCATAAATATAACTTGAAGCTCTACCAGGCCCTTTATCAAAATCTTTTTGATAAGCATTAAATATATTTTGCATACCTGCACTTAATTCTAACTCTGTTCCTTTGTATAAACTAAAGTCATAAGAAGCCTTCAAATTTAATGTAAAGAAAGTTCTTGTTCGTTTAGTTGAATTAGGCATCTCCACATTATCCAATGTAACATAAGACTCATGTGGAACTAACATACGTCCTGTATAGTTTCCTGATAAAGAGGTTGAAAAACGCTTAACTGGAGTTACAGTTGTCACAAAATAACCGTAAACATCAGGAGTACGCATCATTTTCTTAGTAGCCTCCACATTATCATCCTCATCATCCGACCATTTTCGGGCATCATCAAAGCGACTTTTTTGTATCGTTGCCCCCATTTGAACATCTAATAAATCACTATATGCCATACGAGCCTCTAAATTAAAACCATAAACCTTTGCTCCCGATTCGTTCACTGTAGTCTTAATTATTGTTCCATTGTTCTTTTCTTCAGTAACTGACGCAAAAGGATCTAATAAGCGAGTGTAAAAACTCTCAACCATAAAGTTCAACTCCGTTGCTCCCACACGTGTATACCAGTCCATTGAAGCACTCAAGCTATGTGATTTTTCTTCTTTTAAATTAGGGTCTCGCTCAGAAATGATATGATCACCTCCTGCTATATCAACATGTAAATCTTCATCGAATAGCTGGGGTGCTCTAAAGCCTTGGCCATAACTCAATCTTAAATTTATATCTGAAGTAGGATTATAACGAAAATTAGCCCTAGGACTAATAATAGGCTTGTCAACTAAATTGTGATCATCTAGACGTCCACCAATTAAAATACCCCAACGATCATTTTTCCACTCATTTTGCAAGTATACACTTTCTGTTCTTGTCTTCTGCTTTACAGACTCCTTTCTATAACCACTTCGATCAGATAAACGATCTTCTACATGCTCAACTCCCACAGTTAAATCAGAAGGCATAAACCACAACTTATCCATTTTGTATATATACTGAGCTCCTAAAGCATAGGTTTTATCACTCGTCTTACCAAAAGAACTCATTCTATGATTATAGTTTAATATTTCTTCTGGTGTACTATTGGCACTGATTGTATCAACAGGATCACCTCCACCATAATAACTATCTCGTTTCACAAGTTGTCCAGAGCCATAAGCTGAAACAGAGTGTTTCAAATCAGAAGAGGTCCAATCGTATTTAATACTACCTACATCAACATTCGATTCTACTTGTTCTGCAACATAAGCCTCAAAAGGCTGCTTATGAAGTAAATCACCCCCTCTTCTAAACTCATTAATATTATGATATTCAAAAGTAAACTTAGAGTACAAGCCCGTTTTAATAAAACTCCTAAAACCAATAGTTCGTCCATCTAAGACAGGTAGTTCCGAGAAACCATCCCCATCTTTATCATAAGCCGATCGATGACGTTTTTGACCAAACACCATCAAACCCATACGTTGATTATCAGAAACTATCGATGCATTCATTGCAGTAGAATTATCGAAAGAGCTTTTTCCACCAATAGACATAAGACTATGAGAAATCTCACCAGTATTACGCGTAGGTTCTTTAGTAATAATATTAATTGTTCCAGCAATAGCCGAAGCTCCAAAAAGAGCCGATCCACCTCCACGGACAACCTCTACTCGCTCCACCATATTTGCAGGAATCTGTTCTAATCCATACACCCCTGCTAATGCACTAAATATAGGGCGTGAATCTAATAATATTTGAGAGTAAGCACCATCTAGTCCATTCATTCTTACCTGGGTAAAACCACAATTCTGACAGTTATCCTCAACGCGCAATCCAGGCTGAAAATTCAAACCATCAGATAATGATACGGAATGTGTTCGTGCAAAAGTTTGGGTATTTAAGATATTCACTAAGGTAGGAGCTGTTTTACGAGTGGTCTCATTTCGATTAGCAGAAACAACCACTTCATTCAAAGCAAAATTATCTTCTTCTAGATCGAAATTGATCTCATATGTTTTTCCTTTTTCCAGAATGAGTTTCTTCTCCTGTGTTTTATATCCTAAGAAACGAGCCTCTAATACAAACTCACCCAAAGGTAGATCTTTCAGAAAATAATGGCCAGTTGCATCCGTCGTAGTTCCTATTGTTGTCCCCTTTAACATAATAGTTATAAAAGGCATGTGTTCACCTGTCCTTTTATCTTTCACATCTCCTACAATGTTTGTATCTGTTTTTTGCTTTACCTCAAGGGTATTTGCATATATACCTAACCCCAAAACAAGAGCTAGTATTAAAAAAATAATCTTTTTATGCATTTTATTAAATTTTGTTTGTAATAAATATTGATATAGCTATTCCTTTCCTATTTATAGAAGTACTAGAAAAGGATTAATGAAAAGTTATATAAATTACCAAACAGGAGGAGGTCTTGAGAAAAGAAAAGAATTTCTTAAAGATAAAGGAATAATACTATCAACTCTATCAAAAAGATTACATAACGGAGTTAATAATCGAACAAAAGAAATAACAAAAAGAATGGAACCCACTATATAAAATACAGAAAGCATTTCAATCAACTGTAGTTGAGTCCCTGTATGCTCATGATCTGTTCCACCCTCACCTAAAGGATAGGGGTGAGAATGCACAATAGTAACTCCATTTACCACATGAGAGTGAGTAAAGAAGCTAATACTTGCCATGTAATTTATAAAAAGCAACAAAAAGAAGCTCTTTATAAAAACAAGTACTAAACTATTTTTCTGTTGACGCATAACACACAAAAGTAAAAAATATAGACTAGATATACAATAGCTACATCTAGGTATTTTTAACAATTACAAATAATTAAGGACTTAATCCTCCCCTATTACACTATTTACCCTCCATTTTAAGGCCTGTACCCCATGCTCCAAAGTAAGGAATGAAGCAATTTTCTCCATTGTAGCTTCTTGTTTCAAATAGCTACTAACAACAGCTTCTATCTCTGTTATTGTATCATCTTCTAAGTCTCTACTACTTAAAGAACTCAATAATAACTTATCATTATTTGCTATATATTGTACTAATAGTACACGGATATGGTTTTCAACAGCCGTTGAGCATTCAATTGTAAACTGATATTGATACTCTTCAGCTTCAATTTGTCTAGATGAATTTCGCCGTAGCCAATTTGATACAGGACGAAAGAAAAAGTGAACACCCACAATAAAAAAAGTACCTATAATAGGCTCATAAACGTATCCCAATCCACAAAAAGCTCCAATAGCTGCAGTACACCATAAAGTAGCTGCTGTATTCAAACCTCTGATACTTGTTCCATCTTTCATTATAACTCCCGCACCAATAAAACCTACTCCACTAACAATATAAGAAGCAATTCTCGCTACCCCTTGTCCGCCAATGCGAATGGCTAATAACATAAAAAGTGCAGCTCCTACAGCAACAAGAGTATTTGTTCTCAATCCAGCTACTCGCTGTCTCCACTGTCTTTCCAGTCCAACTATAGCGCCTAAGAAAAAAGCTAATCCAAGATGACTTATAAATTGTATCATATCTACTCAATCTAAAATAACAGAATAAACAATATATCTAAGAACCTACAACCAATGATTGTATTTTTTTACATACCAGTTCTTTACTACCTGAGTCAACAAGCAATAGCTAAATAAGATGCCAATTAACCAAGGAAAATAAGCCCAAGGCAAGGGAACTAACCCAATTGTTGCACCTAATTTACTATAAGGTATAATAACACCTATTGCCATAATAGAAACAGTGGTTATTAATACAGGCCAAGAAGCTCTACTTTGTATAAATGGAATACGTCGTGTACGTATCATATGTACAATCAAAGTTTGAGAAAGTAACCCTTCAATAAACCAACCAGAATGAAACAAGGCTTGACTATCTAATGTAGCATATCCAAACACAAACCATAAAACGATATAAGTTACAATGTCAAAAATTGAACTTATAGGACCAATATGAATCATAAAACGTTTAAGATCAGAAGCATCCCATTTACGTGGTTTTTTCAAGTACTCTTGATCAACACTATCGAAAGGTATCGTAATTTGTGAAATATCATAGAGTAAATTCTGAATTAACAGGTGTATAGGCATCATAGGCAAAAAAGGAAGGAATATACTAGCCACCATCACACTGAACATATTTCCAAAGTTAGAACTGGCTGTCATCTTAATGTATTTCACTATGTTACCAAAAATCTTTCGACCTTCAATTACACCCTCTTCTAACACCATCAAACTCTTCTCTAGCAAAATAATATCTGCCGACTCTTTTGCTATATCCACAGCTGTATCCACAGAAATTCCTATGTCGGCTTGACGAAGTGCAGGAGCATCGTTTATACCATCTCCTAAAAATCCCACCGTATGCTCTTTACTTTGAAAACAACTAATGACACGAGATTTTTGCAATGGTGTTAGTTTAGCAAAAACATCCACCTGCTCTACTAGATCCGAAAGCTCTGCATCAGACATTTCCTCTACCTCTTGTCCCAACAACACTTTTGAAACATTAATCCCCACTTTTTTAGCTACCGTTTCGCAAATTAAAGCGTTATCTCCAGACAAGACCTTCACTATAACCCCATGGTCATTTAAAGCTTTAATAGCTGCTGCTGCCGTCTCTTTGGGGGGATCTAAAAAGGCTAAATAACCAATTAAAACCATATCAAACTCATCATCTGTATTGAAGTCTAGTGTCTTCTCTACCCAACTTTTTTGAGCCACCCCCAACACACGCATACCTTGTTTATTTAACTCACTACTGGTACGCAAAAGGTCTTTTTTAATTTCATCGGTTATAGGAACTGCTTTCCCATCATATTCAGCATAACCACAAATAGATAGAATTTCTTCAATAGCTCCTTTAGTTATAATTTGTCTTTTCTCGTTTTGATCTTCTACAATAACCGACATTCTTCGGCGATTAAAATCAAAAGGAATTTCATCTACTTTTTTATACGCTTTACCTAACTCCTGAAAATTCAACTCATTACAGTGAGAAAGTATAGCTTTATCCATTAAATTCTTTAATCCTGTTTGGAAAAAGCTATTAAAATAAGCATGTCTAAGAACTCTTAAACAATCACGTCCTTCAATGTCTAAGTAACGCTCTAAAACAATTTTATCTTCGGTTAGTGTACCTGTTTTATCCGTACATAAAACATCCATTGCCCCAAAACTCTGAATGGCACTAAGATTCTTAACTATCGTTTTCTTTTTAGCTAATGTTACAGCCCCCTTTGCTAAATTAGAAGATACAATCATAGGTAACATCTCGGGTGTTAGTCCTACAGCTACCGAAATAGCAAATAAGAAGGCATCAAACCAGTCACCTTTTGTAAATCCATTAACAAATAGCACAAAAGGAACCATAACCAACATGAATCGAATCAACAACAGACTGACTTGATTAATTCCTTTATCAAAGCTAGTAGCTACTCGTTGCTCTCCAACTATATTTTTTGCTATCGTACCAAAATAAGTAGAGTTTCCTGTTGATACAATTATAGCTTTTGCTGCTCCACTAAGAACCGTAGATCCCATAAAGCAGATATTCTGTAAATCAACTAACTCTGTATTTTTAGCACTAGGCAACGCATTTGATATTTTCTCAACAGCTTCCGACTCTCCGGTTAAAGAAGATTGACTGACAAACAAATCCTTGGATTCTACAACTCGAACATCTGCAGGTATCATATCTCCTGCTGATAAAAAAATCAAATCTCCAGGAACCAATTGAGTCATCTCCACCTCTTTTATTACTCCCGTTCCATTTCTATAAACAGAGGCTGTATTACTTACTAGCTTTTGTAATGCTTCACTTTCTTTATTTGATTTATGCTCTTGATAAAAACGAATAAGCACACTTAAAGAAACCATAACTGTAATAATAGTCACAGTAGCCCATTCCCTCTCACCAGGAGCAGCCAATAAAACATCAATAACAATGGATATTAAAGCTAGAAACATCAAAATTCCTATAAAAGGATTTATAAATGCTTTTATCAATAAAATATACCACTTATTATTCCTAGCATAAGCTACTTCGTTCTCACCATACTCTTCCAGACGCTCTTCAACATCTCCATCGTATAAACCATTCTCTTTTGAGTTTAGTGAAGAATATAAATCTCCATCTTGTAAGGCTGCATATACTAAAGATTCTTTGTTAAAGATACTTGATGCACTGGGACGAATTTTCTCTCTGATCCTCTTCATGTTACTGATCTTAATAGCTAGTTTCACAAAAGTAAACAATACCTAGGAATAACAGCTGATGTTCATATTAGATTTCCATTAGAATAGAGAGAAAATAAATTCAAAATGAATTTACAACAATAGGTAATTTCAACGGTCTTAGTCATCCTTACCTCATGTCCTAGTCATATGGGTCATTTGACTAGGACATCCTAGGTTAAGGTTATAGCTTAGCTCAAATGAAGCATTCTTATAAGGATTATCCTGACCTAAACAATAGTTTTATTTTTATGAGACGCAATGAGACTACACCCCGTTTCATAGAAAACTAATGGGTCAGTCCGTAAAGTTGGGGATTTAACAATTAGTCCATTTCTACTTCCCTTATAAAATATTACTTTTGATCCATGAAAAAGAAAGCAATCGATTATAAGGAATCATACCGAAAAGCTGTGAGATTTTCGGTATGATCCCGGGTCAGTCCATATTCTTGGGGATTTAACAATTAAGCATATAGCATCATTACTCTATACAGATAGAACTTTACATCATCTACTCCTCTGAAAGTAGCCCTAAATGATTTAAGCTTGGCATTGAAAG
>JAAYSY010000245.1 GCA_012518235.1 Bacteroidales bacterium | reverse complement strand
TTTTTGTTGAGGTTGTGTAATCAAGTCTTCAATTTTAGCAACAATATCGTAAGGGTTTATATCGACTAAGCATGCGTAATCACCCCGGTAACAAGCTTTATTACCAAATACAGAGCAAGGCCTACAAGGCATGTTTAATTGAATAGCGTTATTTAGATCTTGATTCCACCCAAAAAAACCACAATAAGGATGAGTAGCACCCCATATAGATAGAACCGGGGTGTTAACTAGGGAGGCTAAATGCATATTTGCTGAGTCCATGGAAAGCATGCAATCTAAATTATCCATTAAAATTAACTCTTGTTCTAGACTTAATTTTTTTGCAGCAATAATTAATTGAGGATAGTCTTCTCTCCATTTATTAAATAGTTCAATTTCTTCTTTTCCCCCACCAAAAAGGATTATTTTTCTATTGTCCTTCAGTACATTCTTTATCACTCGTAACATTAAGTTTGGGGGATAAATTTTCCCTTTGTGTTTAGCAAAGGGAGCAATGCCAATCCAAATATCAGATTCCTTTTTGTGTTGTAGCTCTTTGATTGAGAGTTGAACAGTGCTTTGTGGTTTGCTTTTGAAAAGAGAAAGGAAAGATAATTCAGTAGGGTATGATAGTTTATCTAATACTTCAAGATAGCGTTGAAATGTTGATTTTAGTGGTCTTAGTCTTTTGTTTTTTTTACGCGTAAGTTCTTTTTTTTCTTTTCTGCCTTTATTTAGTGTAGCAATTAAGCTACCATCACGATGTAGTTGCTGCCTTATAAATTTGGTGCGCAATACATTGTGAAAGTCGGCGACAATATCAAATTTTTCCTTTTTTAGCTCTTTGGATAGTCGATAAAGACCCCAGATACCATTATACTCTTCTAAGTCAACCCCTATGAAGTGTACGTTAGAAGGTAAGTGTTGGAAAAGAGGTTTAAAGTTTTCTCTGCTCAAGAATGTTATATCTAACTCCGGATATTGTTTAGCTAGTGAATAGATTACGGGTATAGTCATAGCCACATCACCAAAAGCAGAGAAACGTATCACTAAAATTTTAGTCATTTATTTTTTAGCGTAAAGTATAGGATTAAGATTAGGGTCGTTATACATCTTCATTTGTTTATATACCTTCATGTATTTTTTGCCTGTTTCAATATCTTCAATAAGCTGATCTATAGCTGTAGATAAATCTTTTTGTTGCTCAAGTAGAATTGATAGTTTATTATTACAAGTATCGATGTGCTCTTGTGAAACATCTGTTCTTTCTGTTTCCTCTTTCATGTGGTAAACCTTTAAGGTTAATATAGAGAGGCGATCGATAGCCCATGCTGGACTTTCTGTATTTATAGTAGCATCTTTATCAATGTTGACCTCTTTGTATTTATCTAAAAAGTAGCTATCTATAAGTTCAACAAGATCAGTTCTGTTTTGATTTGATTTATCAATTCTTCTTTTTAAGGCTAAAGCTTCTACAGGATCAATATTAGGATCACGAATAATATCCTCAAAGTGCCATTGAACAGCATCAATCCAATTTTTTAGATAAAGAAAATATTCAATAGATTTTTCCTCATAAGGGTTTTTTATTTCAGCATCTACACTATCTGTAATATGATAATCAGCTGTTGCCTTTTCAAAAATTTGATTGCTTAATTTGCTAAATGTCATAATGGTATTAAATTTAATTGTTTTTTAAGTCTTACAAAGATATGAATAAATACTAATAACTCTACCAAAATAGTCTATTGTCTTATTGTAGGTTAGCTTTGTATACTAATTAATAGTAAATACATAAAAAAGAATTTCTAGTCCGTATCAGAATATTAAAGAGTAAGTTAAGGGTATCTATTCCTTTTCTTCTATCTTTGCGGTTCTAAAGCTTATAAATAAAACTACAAAATGAAAGAGTTTCTAAATATATTACGCCGATTTCTACCTCCTTATAAACGTTATGTAACAGGTGCATTCTTTTTGAATTTACTATCTGCAATACTTAATGTATTTTCGTTTGCTTTGATTATTCCTATTTTACAGATTCTATTTGAAATGGATTCTAAGGTTTATTCATTTATCCCTTGGGGGGCAGAAGGTGTTGGACTTAAAGAATTGGTAGTTAATAACTTCTATTATTATATAACAACACTAGTTGGGGCTCATGGTGCATCTTTCACTTTGTTAATATTGGGTGTTTTCTTAGCAGTTATGACGTTATTTAAGACATCAGCTTATTTTGCTTCTTCTGCTATTATGATTCCTTTGAGAACCGGTATCGTAAGAGATATAAGAATTCAACTTTACAAAAAGGTTATTGTATTACCTTTGGCCTTTTTCTCAGAAGAGCGGAAAGGTGATATTATAGCGAGAATGAGCGGTGATGTAAACGAAGTGGAAACATCTATAACAAGTTCATTAGACATGCTTGTTAAGAATCCTATTTTGATTCTTATTTATTTTGGTATGTTGATTTTTATTAGTTGGCAACTCACTTTGTTCACCATTCTAGTTCTTCCATTTATGGGGTGGGTGATGGGAACAGTAGGTAAAAAATTAAAACGACAATCTTTGGACGCACAAGAACGGTGGAGTGATACAATGGCACAGTTTGAGGAAACATTAGGTGGTTTGCGTATTATTAAAGCCTTTAATGCAGAAGAAAAAATGGTGGAGCGCTTTGAGAATTGCACAAATGCTTATCGTCGTTGCATTAATAGAGTTGCTACTCGTCAGACATTGGCTCATCCAATGAGTGAGTTTTTGGGTACGGTTCTAATTGTAACTGTATTGTGGTTTGGAGGTTCTTTAATATTAAGCAACTCTGCTTCTATTGATGCTCCTTCTTTTATTTATTATTTAGTGATTCTTTATAGTATCATAAATCCATTAAAAGAGTTCTCTAAAGCAAGCTATAACATACCTAAGGGACTTGCTTCAATGGAGCGTATTGATAAAATATTACAAGCTGAAAGTAATATAACAGAGATAGAGAATCCAGTTCGGATTGATACGTTAAAAGACGAGATAGAGTTTAAGGATGTTTGTTTTAAATATGATACTAAAAGTGTTTTGAAGAATATAAACCTGAAGGTTAAAAAAGGGCAGACCATAGCATTAGTTGGTCAGTCAGGTTCAGGGAAATCCACCTTAGTTGATCTTTTGCCTCGTTATCACGATGTTATTTCTGGATCAATTTTAATTGATGGGGTTAATATTAAAGACTTATCTATAATGAGTCTACGTAGTATTATTGGAAATGTTAACCAGGAAGCTATTTTGTTTAATGATACATTTTTTAATAACATAGCTTTTGGAGCTCCTAATGCAACAAGAGAAGACGTTATAGAAGCAGCTAAGATTGCAAATGCTCATGAATTTATTATGGAAACAACTGAGGGCTATGACTCTAATATTGGCGATCGAGGGGGTAAATTATCAGGGGGGCAACGTCAGAGAATCAGTATAGCTAGAGCGATATTAAAGAATCCTCCTATATTAATATTAGATGAGGCAACTTCTGCACTAGATACAGAGTCTGAACGTTTAGTGCAAGAAGCTTTGGAGCGTTTAATGAAAACAAGAACTACCATTGCTATAGCCCATAGGTTATCAACAATTAGAAATGCAGATGAAATTTGTGTTCTTCATGATGGCGAAATAGTAGAAAGAGGAAGGCATGATGACCTATTAGAGAGGAAGGGTTATTATAAACGATTAAATGACATGCAGGCTTTGTAATCACTTTAAATAGGAAAAGCTCAGAAAAGTCAGTCATTCTATTGTGACTAGTTCAATCTTTAATATATAGGATGAACTATGCAAGAATGGAAAAATGAAAGAGTGAAGAAAAACTGAGGTGAGTTATAGTTTTTTTATATTATTTTCGACCAAAGTCGGCTGGTATTTCTCCCCATTTTTGGGTGTTCCACTTTATAATTTGTGTAGAATAGGTATTGTTTTTCAACCATTTTTCTGCACGATTTATCAGTTCATAGACAGCTACTGTTTTTATGTTTTTAACTAATTTAGTATTGCATTTTTTATTTTTCACCCAAGCAATAGCGTTTCTACTATCACTATAAATAGGCATATCCCATTTATTCTGCTTAGAGAGGGCGAGGGCGTGTACAATAGCTAAAAATTCACCAATATTATTCGTCCCCCAAATAGGTCCAAATTTAAATAATTCTTGATTATTTCCTGTATAAACACCTCTATATTCCATAGGTCCTGGATTACCACTACAAGCAGCATCAACACATACACTGTTTTCTATTATTTCTTTAGATAGTATTTTGGGGTTATCACTGTGTGTTTCTAGAGGCGGGCTCTTTTGGATATAGTCAGAAGGATGTGAGTTGTATGCTTCTGTTGCTTCTTTTAACGTATCGAAAGATTTATATTGTGCTCCTTTATATCCATTAATTTGTAAAGAACAATCGGCCCAAGAGTTATAGATACCAGGCTCAACACCAATCCATACAACGTAGAATTTCCTCTTTTTTGTCATAATATTTAGACTGTTTTGATAAGGAAAGATAAATTAATACTTCTCATTTAATACAAAGCTACAAAAAAAACGAACAAAAATAGCGTAAGGTTGTTTTTATAGTATTAAACAACAATCTCAAAAATAGAGTCAATTATGAGCAAAACATTTAAAGAAGCTGTCATATCAAGAAGAACTAATTATTCCTTGACTAATAAATCTGTAATCTCGGATAAAGAAATTGAAGAATTAATACAACTGGCTATTAAGCATGTACCTTCTGCATTTAATTCCCAGTCCACACGTATCGTATTACTATTGAATGAACATCATCGAAAACTGTGGAGTATAATAAAAAAATCACTGAAGGAAGTAGCTTCAGAAAATGGATACTCAGCGGCATCAGCTAAAATAGACCATTCTTTTGCTAGTGGGTATGGAACAGTTTTATTCTTCGAAGATGAAAAGGTTGTGAAAGATTTGCAGAACAAGTATAGTGCCTACGCTGATAATTTTCCAAAATGGGCTCATCAAACCTCTGCTATGCACCAGTTTGTTATTTGGTCTGGTTTATGTGATGCTGGTTTTGGAGTTTCTATTCAGCATTATAACCCTTTAATTGACGAAGAGGTTAGTAAAGAGTGGGACTTACCTTCTAATTGGAAATTAATAGCCCAGATGCCTTTTGGTGCTCCTACAGCCGACCCAGAGGAGAAAAGCATCAGTTCTATAAAGGAGCGGATAAAAATATATAAATAAGAATATGGAGTTGATTATTAGCTCTCAGTAATTAACGAGAAAAGTTAAGTACTGAGAGCTTTTGTTTATATTACTTTGTAACTTTGCAAGCAAAAATAATGGATAGGATTTTTCTAATAGGTTATATGGGGACTGGAAAAACAACACTTGGAAAAGCTTTAGCTAGTCGATTACAATATGACTTTGTAGATTTAGATTGGTATATTGAAAATAAAATACAACAAAGTATTTCTGATTATTTCTCGGTAAATGGAGAGGTTTCTTTTCGAGATTTAGAAAATGCTTCTCTTCAAGAGTTGTTAACTAAAGAGCGGGTGGTTATAGCAACAGGAGGTGGTGCTCCTTGCTTTCTAAATAATATGAGTTTAATGTTAGCGCATGGAGTAGTTGTTTATTTAGAGGCTAGTTACGAAGTTTTGTTTCGTCGTTTAAGAAATGCTAAAGATCAAAGACCTATAATTAAAAATAAAAGCGAGGAAGAATTACAAAAATTTATTATATATTCTCTATCACAACGCAAGGTTTATTATGAAAAAGCACAATATAAAATAAACTCTGACAACTTGGAAACAGAAGAGCAATTAGGAGAAACTGTGGAAGATTTGCTTAAAATAATTAATCTTTAGCATGTTAGTTGTGTTATTGAATGGCTATTTATAGATAATTATTTACTTTTGCTACGAGTTTATAGATTGGCTATTAATATAGAAAAAGGAATAAAAATGAGAAGATGGCACGTTGACGATTCTAAAGAATTATACAATATCAATGGGTGGGGGGTGTCTTATTTTGGTATCAACGATAAAGGAAATGTATTTGTTACACCTCGTAAGGATAGTGTAGCAGTAGATTTAAGGGAATTAGTAGATGAGCTGGAGCTTCGTGATGTGGAGTCGCCTATGCTAATTCGCTTTCCTGATATCTTGGATAGTAGAATAAAAAAGATAGCTAGTTGCTTTGAGAAGGCAATAGAAGAATATGAATATAAGGCACAGAATTTTATAATTTATCCTATCAAGGTGAATCAGATGCAACCTGTTGTTGAAGAAATTATTAGCCATGGTAAAAAATATAAAATTGGTTTAGAAGCAGGATCAAAACCAGAGCTTCATGCAGTGATTGCATTAAACATGGAAACTGATTCCTTGATTATTTGTAATGGCTATAAAGATGAGGCTTATATAGAGTTAGCTCTATTAGCTCATAAAATGGGTAAAAGAATATTTCTTGTCATAGAAAAATTGAATGAATTAGCGCTTATTGCTCGTATTGCTAAACGCTTAAATGTGATGCCTAATATTGGAATTCGCATTAAGTTAGCTACATCGGGTAGTGGGAAGTGGGAGGAGTCTGGTGGTGATGCTAGTAAGTTTGGTTTAACTTCTAGTGAATTATTGGAGGCTTTAGATTTCTTGAAAGAGAAGAAAATGGAAGAGAGTTTGAAGCTAATTCATTTTCATATTGGAAGCCAAATCACTAAAATTAGAAGAATAAAAACGGCTTTACGTGAAGCTTCTCAGTTTTATGTTCAGTTACGTAAAATGGGGTATAATGTAGAGTTTGTAGATATAGGTGGTGGTTTAGGTGTTGATTATGATGGTACACGTTCATCTAGCTCGGGTAGTAGTGTAAACTATTCTATACAAGAGTATGTGAATGATTCGATATCAACTTTTGTAGATGCCAGTGACAAGAATGATATACCACATCCTAATATCATAACAGAAAGTGGGCGAGCATTAACTGCTCATCATTCAATCTTAGTTTTTGAGGTTCTAGAAACAACCTCAGTGCCTGAATGGGATGATGATGAGATGGTAATTTCAGAGAATGATCACGAATTGGTACAGGAATTATATCATATTTGGGATGAATTGAACCAAGGTCGAGTTTTAGAGTCTTTTCATGATGCTCAGCAGATTCGCGAGGAGGGATTAGATCTCTTTAGTCATGGTATTGTTGACTTGAGAACTAGAGCACAAATTGAGCGGTTATTTTGGTCGATAACTCAAGAAGTCAACTTAATTGCATCTCAAATGAAGCATCCACCAGAGGAGTTTAGTAGGTTAACTAAATTATTAGCTGATAAGTATTTCTGTAACTTTTCTCTATTTCAATCATTGCCTGATTTATGGGCAATAGATCAAATTTTTCCTATTATGCCTATTCAGCGATTAGATGAAAAACCAAATAGAGTAGCTACCTTACAAGATATAACTTGCGATTCTGATGGGCAGATTTCAAATTTTATATCTACACGTAATGTGTCTCATATTTTACCAGTACATACGATAAAACCTAAAGAAACCTATTATATTGGTGTCTTCTTAGTGGGCGCTTATCAAGAAATTTTAGGTGATATGCATAATTTATTTGGTGATACGAATGCCATTCATGTGTCTGTTGATGAAGAGGGGTATTCTATAGATCAAGTTATTGATGGTGAAACAATTGCAGAGGTTTTAGAGTATGTTCAATATAACCCTAAAAAATTGGTGAGAACACTTGAAAGTTGGGTAGCTAAATCGGTTAAATCTGGAAAAATATCTCAAGAAGAGGGTAAAGAATTCTTGGCAAATTATCGTTCGGGTTTATATGGTTATACTTATTTGGAGTAAACTTGAAGAAAAAGAATATGTTAAATAGACCACAGGTAACTTTAGTAAAGGTTGGAGGAAAGATTGTAGAGGATAAAAGCAAGTTAACTAAACTGCTTACTGATTTTGTTAAGATAGATGGCTATAAAGTGCTTATACATGGCGGAGGACGTTTAGCAACTCAACTAGCTGAAAAGTTAGACGTTGAAACTCAAATGGTTAATGGTAGGAGGATTACTAGTGATGAAATGCTGGATGTTGTAACCATGGTTTATGGGGGTTTGATAAATAAAAATATAGTGGCTAGACTTCAAGCAGAAGGGGTTAACTCTTTAGGTTTTACTGGTGCTGATGCAAATTGTATCTTATCGGAGAAACGCCCAGTTAAAGAAATTGATTATGGTTGGGCTGGTGATGTTAAAAAAGTGGATATTACAGCAATAAGTTCACTATTAAAGAAAAACATAGTGCCTGTAATGGCTCCGCTTACTCATGATGGTAAAGGGCATTTGTTAAATACAAATGCGGATACTATTGCGAGTGAGTTAGCTAAAGCTCTCTCTTCTGATTTTGAGGTTAAATTGGTTTATTGTTTTGAGAAAGAGGGCGTTTTACGATCTATAGATGATGAGTCGAGTGTTATAAAGATATTAAATTACACTTTATATAAAGAGTGCATAATGCAAGGCATAATAGATGGTGGGATGATTCCTAAATTAGATAATGCTTTTGCAGCAATTGAGTGTGGTGTGAAAGAGGTCGTAATAACAAAGTCAACTGCTATCGGTGATTTATCTAGAGGGACTCGCATTACAGCTTGATTTTGAAAGTTCAATATTATACTTGGAAAATCTCTATAATTATAGAGATTTTTTTTATTTTAATATGAGAATGAAAAGCATAGAAGAAGTATTGGGAAAGATTATTATAAAAAGGAACAAACGCTCTAAATCATTCAATATGCGTGTAAAAGAAGGTGTTTTTCATTTGTCTGTTCCATTTTATGCGTCAGATGATGTGATTAGGCAAGTTCTACAGGATAACATAGAACCCTTATTAAATTTGAAAGAGAAATATCCCTATTTTATAATAGATTCTAAATTTGCAATAGAGTCTGATGAATATAGTTTTTCTATTTTGTGTGAAAAGAGTGTATGCACATCTTTAAAATCCAATGGTAAGGATTTTTTACTTTTGTTGCAATCAGAATTTGATTTTAATGATGATTCCTCTCAACAATGGTTGCGTAAAGTTATAGAAAATACTATAGTTAATCGTGCTAAAGTAGTGCTTCCTAGAATGTTGAAGAAGTTAGCAGTAGAACTTCAACTTGAGTATAGTAGAGTAAGTATAAATCGTGCTAAAACTAAATGGGGGAGCTGTTCGAATAGAAAATCCATCAATATTTCTTGTTACACACTTTTGTTACCCTATGATTTAAGGCGATATATTTTACTGCATGAGTTAGCACATCTTACACACTTGAATCATAGTCCTGATTTTTGGACTTTACTAAATACATATACTGATGGGCAAGTGGCTACTCTAGAAAAGCAACTTAAAAACTATAAACGCCCTTTTTAATTAATTGTAAGTTGTTTTAATTTCATTGTCATCTTTGTCAAAAGTGTAATTTCCACCTTTATTATCTAATTCAGTTAAAGTTAGATTGTCCGTCCTGTGATCGATAATTAATAAAGTGTTTTCTTTTTCAAATCGATTGAAAGAGTAAATAAAGGGTTCTTGAGATATCCTTTTTTGAATGAGTAAGCTATCATTTAGAAACACAGAAAGAGAGTCTCCAAGAAACCCTTTGTTGAAATTTAAGGTGTAAATTTCTGGATATTTAATTTCCTCTTCATTTTTTTTAGAACCTTTAAAACTTAAATAGGTAAAGAGTACTACAATGATAATAACACCAAAGGCCAGCAGGCCGTTTCCAATCATAAATTGCTTATTTGTATTTAAATGTTTTTTACTCATAATTTCTTTTTTGAGGAGATGAATAGCTTATAATTGTATGATTTGCACAAAAATACGTATTTTTAACTGATATAAAAGATTGCTATTGATTATTATTTAAGTAATAATGGCAATATAAAAACAACCTTAAAACTTAATTTTATTTGTATGGTACGTAAAAACAAAGTGTATTCTTTTTTAATAGTATTATTGATTTTGGTAGGATATCAGTGTCAATCGGGAAATCAAGGCCATAATGTGTTAACTCCTCAGGAGGAAAATGAAGGCTGGATTCTTTTATTTGATGGAGAAACTCTGAATGGATGGAGAGACTATCAAGGTGAAGCTGTTAATGGTCCTTGGGAAGTAGCTGATGGAACGATTCGTTGTTTAGGAGCTGGAAGTGATGCAACAGGCTATTTGGTAACAGATAGAGTATTTGAAAACTTTGAATTAGTATGGGATTGGAAGTTATCTCCAGGATCTAATAGTGGATTGATTTATCATGTTTATGAACATCCTAAGTTTGCTGTTCCTTATGTTACTGGTCCTGAGTATCAGTTGATTGATGATGATGGATTTGATGGGGATTTAGAAGATTGGCAAAGATGTGGTGCTGATTATGCTATGTATCTTCCAGATTTTGATAAAAGGAAAATGAAACCAGTTGGTGAGTGGAATAATTCTAAAATTATTTTTGATAATGGCCATGTAGAGTATTATATGAATGGAGAAAAATTATTAGAGTTTGAAGCTTGGACAGAGGATTGGTTTGAACGTAAAAATTCTGGAAAGTGGGAGTCTGCTCCAGAGTATGGATTGGCTAAGAAGGGATTGATTTGTTTACAAGATCATGGAGATCCTGTTGCCTTTAGAAATATAAAGGTAAAAGAACTTCCCCGAAAAACTATTGAAAAGAGCTTATTTAATGGTACTGATTTAACAGGCTGGGAGGTATATGGAACAGAATTATGGTATGCTGAAGACGGATTGCTAGTTTGTGAAAGTGGACCAGATAAAGAATATGGTTATTTAGCAACAAATGAATATTACGATGATTTTGATTTGACACTTGAGTTTAAGCAACTGGCTGATGGTAACTCTGGTGTGTTTTTCCGTTCTTTTATAGAAGAAGGAGTGAAAATCAATGGTTGGCAGGTTGAAGTGGCACCTAAAGGTCATGGTTCTGGTGGAATTTATGAGTCTTATGGTAGGGGTTGGATTGCACCAATAGAAAAAGAGAAAGAGGAAGTTCTAAAAGAAGGAGAGTGGAATACGATGAGAATACGTGTGGAAGGGGGCAAGGTAACGACATGGCTTAATGATATTGAAATGGTATCGTTGGAAGATCAGAAAATAGAAAAAGCTCAAGGTCGAATTGCTTTACAGATACATGACGGTGGAGGCATCAAAGTGCTTTGGAGGAATATTAACATTAAGACACTTTAGAGGAAGAGTGATAAGTTAGTAAACTATATAAAATAAACACGTTAGCTTTAACAGAATAAGAGCTAACGTGTTTTTATATGGTGATTTTGAAGCGAACTAATAAAAGTTTACCTTGATTGTTCGCGCATATTTAAAATAAAAAAGAGGTGCTATTAAGCCCTCTTGCATTTTCATTGTTTGTAAACTTCTTAAAATAACTTGCTAATTAACCAATCAATTGGTATAGTCTGTTTTGTAATGTTTGGCACATTGCGCCATTTCCCCTTGCTTGATATCTTTCTATTTGATATTTAAGCTTCTTGATTTCATTCATTTCTTTTTTCATAATTCTTTTTCTTTTGTGTCCTTCACGTTTTGAAGAACGATTTATTCTTTTAACCTTCATTATCACTGCAAATATAAGACTTTAATTTTGATTATATGTTATAGAACATATTGCATTTGTTTGCTTTTAAGTATAATTAAGGATTTTGGGTGGTGAAATGTATAGAAAATGAAGAAATGAGTATAAACAATTCTTGGTTTGCTGTTATTATTCTTATATGTTAATATAATTTGCTACCTTTGTACGATAAAGTGCTTCAGTATTTTGTTTATTCTATATAGGTTATTAATCTTGATATAAGAATGTAGTCGGTGCATTTACTCCTAAAGAGTTGAGATAAAACAATATAAATACTATATTAGGTTGCAAAATTATAATAATGTTTTGTTTACAAAGATAAAATTATTTATCTTTGCGACGATGAATAGATGAGTAAGGTGGAGGGGGCGCAAACGCTCCTTTTTTTGTTCTAAAATAAAGATAACAGAATTGAATGATAAATAAACAAGTTGTCTATCAGATCGTTGAAGATTGGTTGGAAGGTAAAGATTACTTTTTAGTTGAAGTATCTATTACACCTAACAATAAAATTGTAGTAGAAATAGACCATGCTGAAGGTGTTTGGATTGATGACTGTGTAAATCTTAGTCGGTTTATAGAGTCCAAGCTAAATCGTGATGAAGAAGATTATGAATTAGAGGTGGGCTCAGCAGGAATTGGCCAGCCATTTAAGGTGTTGCAACAATATTACAATCATATTGGAAAGGATGTTGAGGTTGGAACTAAAACAGGACAAAAAATAAAAGGTGTTTTAAAAGATGCTAATGAAGAAAGTATTGTTTTGACAGCAACCTTAAAGTCTAAAAAGAAGGGTGAGAAGCGCCCAATAGAGAAAGAAGAAGATTTGATATTTACATATGATCAAATTAACTATACGAAATATCTAATTAGTTTTAAATAGAGATTATGGCCAAAAAAGAGGAACCCATCAATTTAATTGATACATTCTCAGAATTTAAAGAACTGAAGAATATCGACAAGACTACTATGGTGAGTGTATTGGAAGAATCTTTCCGTAGTGTGATTTCGAAGATGTTTGGCACAGATGAAAATTTTGATGTCATTGTTAACCCTGATAAAGGGGATTTTGAGATTTGGCGCAATAGAGAGGTTGTGGCAGATGATGAGGTGGAATCGCCTCATATGGAAATTGCTTTGTCTGAAGCTAGAAAAATAGACCCCTCTTACCAGGTGGGTGAGGATGTTACGGATGAAGTGGAGTTTGCAACCTTTGGAAGGAGAGCAATTTTAAATTTAAGGCAAACATTGTCTTCAAGAATCCTGGAATTAGAAAAGGATAATATTTATAATAAATATATAGAGAAGGTAGGAACTATTGTCACAGCAGAAGTTTATCAAATTTGGAAAAGAGAAATTCTTTTGTTGGATGACGAGGGTACTGAACTTTTATTACCTAAAAGTGAGCAGATACCCCGTGATTTTTTTAGAAAAAGTGAAACTGTACGTGCAATAGTTGCTAGGGTTGAAAATAAGAATAACAATCCCAAAATATACTTATCTAGAACATCGCCAATATTTTTAGAACGATTGTTTGAGATGGAGGTACCTGAAATAAATGATGGCTTGATCACCATAAAAAAAGTGGCTAGAATTCCTGGTGAGCGTGCAAAAATAGCTGTTGAGTCCTATGATGACAGAATTGATCCAGTTGGGGCTTGTGTAGGTGTAAAAGGAAGTCGTATTCATGGAATTGTAAGAGAGTTGAGAAATGAAAATATAGATGTTATAAACTACACATCTAACACTCAGCTTTTCATACAAAGAGCTTTAAGCCCCGCGAAAATAACATCTATGCGCTTAAATGAGGAGGATAGTAAGGTTGAGGTTTACTTACAACCAGAAGAAGTTTCACTAGCTATTGGTAGAGGAGGATTTAACATTAAGTTAGCAAGCGAATTGACTGGCTTTAATATTGATGTTTATCGTGAATTAGAAGAAGGTATTGAAGAAGAAGATATCTTTTTAGATGAATTTAGTGAGGAAATAGATGAATGGGTTATTGATGCGATTAAAGGTATAGGTATTGATACGGCTAAAGCTGTATTAAATTCACCTAGAGAGAGATTGATAGAAGAGGCTGATTTAGAGGAGGAAACAATTGATGAAGTATTACGCATTTTGAAATCGGAGTTTGAAGATGAGGACCTATAAAGTCTTTGACTAGATGATTAAGAGATTCTAAGTATTCTTATTATCGTCTAGTTGAAACATACATTGAGAGTGAAAACCCCGTTTTATATATAAAAGGAATAATTTTACAATATGACGATAAGATTAAATAGAGTAACAAGGAATCTAAATGTAGGAATTTCTACAGTAGTAGAGTTCTTACAAAATAAAGGCATTGAGGTGAAAGAAAACCCAAATGCAAAAATAAGTAAGGAGCATTATGAAATGCTTGTTAAAGAGTTTAGCAAAGATAAAAGCTTAAAGCTAGAAGCTGAACAATTTATTCAGGACCGCCAAAATAAAGAACGAAATAAGGAAACTGTTTCTATAAAAGGTTATGAGTCGAATGAAAAGGCTCAAGAGGAAGAGAAAGAAAAAAAGGTCGTAAAGACAGAAGTGCCCGAGGAGATTAAACCTAAAGTTACTCAAGTTGGTAAAATTGACTTAGACAATTTAGGAAAGAAGCCTAAAGATAAGGATAAACCTATTGTTAAGAAGGCAGAGAAACCTATTGATAGCGAGATTAAGGAAGAATCTTCTAGTGAAAAAGTAAAAGAAGCACCTAATGTTATTGAAGAAAAGAAACAGGACTCAATAAAACACCACGAAGAAGAAAAAGAAGTGAAAAAAGAAGCAAAAACTGAAAAGGCTCAAAAGCCTAAAAAAGATGCTCCTAGTAAGGCTGCAGAAGTTAAGAAAGAAACAAAACCGATAAAGAAAAAAGATGCTCCAACGAAAAAACGTCGTGGAGAAGAAGATGAAAAAGGGGTGTTTCAATTAACTTCTTCTGAACTTGTCTCCAATATAAATGTGGTGGGGCAAATAGATCTTGATGCTATCAATCAATCTACACGTCCAAAGCGTAAAACTAAAGAAGAAAAACGCAAAGAGCGTGAGAAGAGACAACAGCAAAAAGATACTCGTTCTGAGGAAGGTGGAAAAAAACGGAAAAAAAGAGTTCGTGTTAACAAAGAGAAAGTTGATATTACTGGAGATGCTGGTAAAGATAGAAGAGCTCCGAGAAAGCGGAAAAATTATAGAAAGCCTGTTATAAAAGCTGAGGTAACTGAGGAGGAAGCAGCACAACAAGTAAGAGAGACACTAGCTCGATTGACGAATAAGCGAAGTAGACGTAAAGGTTCGAAGTTTAGAAGAGAACGTCGTGAACAAGAAACAACACGTCAGCAAGAAATCGAAAAACAGCAGCAAGCCGAAAGTAAAATCATTAAGTTAACCGAATTTGTAACTGTAAATGAGTTGGCTAATATGATGAATGTTTCTGTAAATGAAATTATTGGTACTTGTATGAGTATAGGTATGATGGTTTCTATAAACCAACGTCTAGATGCTGAAACAATTAGTTTGGTTGCTGATGAATATGGATTTGAAACCGAATTTGTAAGTGCTGATGTAGCAGAAGCTGTTGAAGAGGAAGTTGATGCACCTGAAGATTTGGAACATCGTGCACCTATTGTTACTGTAATGGGACACGTGGATCATGGTAAAACTTCATTATTAGACCATATTCGTAAAGAAAATGTAATTGCAGGTGAAGCAGGAGGTATTACTCAACATATTGGTGCATATAATGTGACAATGAAGAATGGAAAGAAAATAACATTCTTAGATACTCCTGGTCACGAGGCTTTTACAGCGATGCGTGCGCGCGGAGCAAAAGTTACAGATATTGCTATTATTATAGTTGCTGCTGATGATAATGTCATGCCTCAAACAAAAGAAGCTATTAACCATGCTACAGCAGCAGGTGTTCCTATTATTTTTGCTATTAATAAAGTGGATAAGCCCACAGCAAATCCTGATAAAATCAAAGAGGAATTAGCAACAATGAATTTCTTAGTTGAGGAGTGGGGTGGTGAATACCAATCTCAAGATATATCAGCTAAGAAAGGAACAGGAGTCGCTGAGCTGATGGAGAAAGTGCTGCTTGAAGCTGAAATGCTTGAGTTAAAAGCAAATCCTGATCGTGAAGCGTCAGGTACAATTATAGAGTCAACACTTGATAAAGGTAGAGGATATGTTGCAACAGTGCTTGTAGCTAATGGAACGTTGAGAGTTGGAGATATTGTTTTATCGGGTGTTAGCCATGGACGTGTAAGAGCTATGTTTAATGAAAGAAATCAGAACATAGAGGAAGCTGGTCCATCGGAACCTGCATTGATTTTAGGATTAGATGGTGCACCTGCGGCAGGTGTGGCATTCCATGTACTTGAAACCGAACAAGAGGCTAGAGAAATTGCAGGAAAACGTGAGCAATTACAGCGTGAACAAGGATTACGTACTCAGAAGATGTTGACATTGGATGAAGTAGGACGACGTATTGCATTAGGTGACTTCCAAGAATTAAATATAATTGTAAAAGGTGATGTGGATGGTTCTGTTGAGGCTTTAGCAGACTCATTGTTGAAATTGTCTACTGAGCAAATTCAAGTAAATGTTATTCACCAAGGTGTTGGACAAATTTCAGAGTCTGATGTTTCTTTAGCTGCTGCTTCTGAAGCTATTATTATTGGTTTCCAAGTAAGACCTTCAGCTAGTGCTGAGCGCCTAGCAGAACAAGAAGGTGTAGATATTCGTAAATATTCAATTATTTATGATGCTATTGAAGAGGTTACTGCTGCTATGGAGGGTATGCTTGCCCCAGAGGTTAAAGAACAGGTTACTTCTACAATAGAGGTTCGAGAGGTATTTAAGATTACTAAAGTGGGTATTGTTGCTGGTGCATTAGTTAAAACTGGTAAGGTAAAACGAAGTGATAAAGCGAGATTAGTGCGCGATGGTATTGTTATTTACACAGGAGCTATTGATACATTAAAGCGTTTCAAAGATGATGTTAGAGAAGTAAATGCTAACTTTGAGTGTGGTATTAGTTTGACTAACTGTAATGACATTCAAGTGGGTGATATCATTGAAACGTACGAAGAGATTGAGGTAAAACAAAAATTATAAATTCAGATTTAGTACTTTGGTACTAAAATAAAAACTGAACATGTGTCCTAAAGTCGAATACGGGTGGTAATCATCAAGTATGATTGAGACTTAAGACACATGCTTTTTTATTATAAGTATGTCTGTTATTGATATTGTTATTTTAAGTGTTATTTGTTTTGGGGCAATAATGGGGTTGTTTCGCGGATTTATTAGACAAATAGCTTCTATTGTAGGTTTTTTTGTAGGGTTAATAGCAGCTAAGTCATTATATGTATCATTAGCTGAATATATTCACCCTTATATAACAGAATCTTTAACAGCAGCATATATTATTTCATTTATAGCTATTTGGATGATTATTCCATTGTTGTTTGCTTTTATAGCATCATTATTAACCAAAGGATTTGATGCCATAGCATTAGGAGGATTAAATCGACTTTTGGGTTTTCTATTTGGAGGACTAAAGTTTTTCTTGTTATTGAGTTTGTTTGTTGGTGTATTTGAGTTTTTGGACTCTAATAATAAGTTAATTAGTGAAACAAATAAGAGTTCCTCAGTGTTGTATTATCCTATGAATAAAATGACAGGAATCTTTCTACCTGTAGCAAAACAAGCCTATGATTATATGATAGCAGAATAAGTGTGATTAATCATTTAGTATAAAAAGAGGATAAAATGACAGAACCTAATAAATATGTAAAGAAATTTACAGAAAAGAAATATAAGTATGGCTTTACTACTGATGTTCATACTGAAATTATAGATAAGGGATTAAATGAGGATGTTATTCGTTTAATATCTTCCAAAAAAGAGGAGCCTGAGTGGTTATTAGATTTTAGATTAAAAGCATACAGGCATTGGTTGACCTTGAAGATGCCTACATGGGCTCATTTAAGAATACCTGAAATAGATTATCAAGCTATATCATATTATGCTGATCCAACAGCAACTAAGGAGGGGGCACCAAAAAGCTTAGATGAGGTTGATCCTGAGTTGCTGAATACTTTTAATAAGCTTGGTATTCCATTAGAAGAACAGATGGCATTATCAGGTATTGCTGTGGATGCTGTAATGGACTCAGTTTCTGTTAAAACTACATTTAAAAGTACTTTAATGGAGAAAGGAATCATTTTTTGTTCTTTTAGTGAGGCCGTAAGAGAGCATCCTGATTTAGTCAAAGAGTATTTAGGGAGTGTAGTAACCTATAGAGATAATTATTTTGCTGCTTTGAATTCAGCTGTTTTCTCTGATGGATCATTCGTATATATACCTAAAGGTGTTAAATGTCCAATGGAGTTGTCCACCTACTTTAGAATCAACGCAGCTAATACAGGTCAATTTGAGCGTACTTTGATTGTAGCTGATGATGATTCTTATGTTTCCTACCTTGAGGGATGTACAGCTCCTATGCGTGATGAGAATCAGTTGCATGCTGCAATTGTGGAGATTGTTGTGAATGATAGGGCGGAGGTGAAATACAGTACAGTTCAAAACTGGTTTCCTGGAGATTCGGAAGGTAAAGGTGGAGTTTATAATTTTGTAACTAAACGCGGACATTGTAAAGGGGTTGATAGTAAATTATCTTGGACTCAAGTAGAAACTGGATCGGCTATTACATGGAAATATCCATCTTGTATTTTATCAGGGGATCGCTCAGTAGGGGAGTTTTATAGCGTGGCTGTTACAAACCATTTTCAGCAAGCAGATACTGGTACTAAAATGATTCATTTAGGTAAAGATACAAGTAGTACTATTATTAGTAAGGGGATTTCTGCGGGAAAGAGTGAAAACTCTTATAGGGGATTAGTCCGTGTAGGAAAGAATGCTGAGAATGCTCGAAATTATACAGAGTGTGATTCTTTACTGTTAGGTGATACATGTGGAGCACATACTTTTCCTTATATAGATATTCATAATGAAAGTGCTGTGGTGGAACATGAGGCAACTACAAGTAAGATTAATGAAGATCAAATATTCTATTGTAATCAACGTGGTATTGATATGGAGAGTGCTATAGGTTTGATTGTCAATGGATATGCTAAAGAAGTAATTAATAAACTACCTATGGAGTTTGCAGTTGAGGCTCAAAAATTGCTTTCTATTTCTTTAGAAGGTAGTGTGGGTTAATGTTGAAGTAAACAGATATAGGAAAGATATAAAAATAGGATATGATGTTAGAGATAAAAAATCTAGAGGCCAGTATTGATGGTAAAAAAATATTGAAAGGTATTAATCTAACGATTAATAAAGGTGAGATTCATGCGATAATGGGACCTAATGGTTCGGGAAAAAGCACTTTAAGCAGTGTGCTTGTGGGAAATCCTAGTTTTGAGGTTGATAAAGGGGAGGTTAGCTTTATGGGTAAGAACCTTTTAGAAATGGAACCCGAGGTTCGTAGTCGTGAAGGAATATTTTTAAGTTTTCAGTATCCAGTAGAAATTCCAGGTGTGAGCATGGTTAATTTTATGCGTGCAGCAGTTAATGAACACCGAAAGTATAGAGGAGAGGAGCCATTGACAGCTAGTGAGTTTCTTAAGTTAATGCGTGAAAAACGTTCACTAGTTGAAATGGATAATAAGTTAACCGGTCGTTCTGTGAATGAAGGTTTTTCTGGAGGTGAAAAGAAAAGAAATGAAATTTTTCAGATGGCTATGTTAGATCCTAAGTTGAGCATTTTAGATGAAACCGATTCAGGTTTAGATATCGATGCTTTACGGGTGGTTGCTGATGGAGTGAATAAGCTTCGGACTTCTGAAAACAGTTCGATTGTAATTACACACTACCAGCGCTTATTGAATTATATAAAACCAGACTTTGTGCATGTTTTATATAATGGTAGAATTGTAAAATCTGCAGGTCCAGAATTAGCTCTTGAACTAGAAGAAAAAGGGTATGATTGGATAAAAGAAATAGAGGAGTAGTTATGCGAGTAGAACAACAATATATAGATCTCTTTTCACAAGCTGAGAAGATGATATATAAGCATAGTTCTGATCTGCTTAATGCACATCGTGCAAAAGCTTTTGATGATTTCAAAAAGAGTGGTTTCCCCACTCAAAAGCAGGAGAATTATAAATATACAAAGGTGGAAAAATATTTTGAGCCCGATTTTGGCTTGAACTTGAATCGTTTATCTATTCCTGTAAATCCATATGAGGTTTTTAAATGTAATGTTCCTGATATGGAGACTGCAGTTCATTTTGTGGTTAATGATAGCTTTTACTCTGGGAGTCAAAAACCTAAGTATGATTTACCAGAAGGAGTTATTTTTGGTGGGTTAGATGAAGTTTCACGTAAATATCCAGAAGTAATTGATAAATATTATGGTAGATTAGCTGATACTTCAGAGGATGGTATAACTGCTTTTAATACGAGTTTTGTCCAAGATGGTGTGGTTTTTTATATTCCCGACAATGTAGTCGTCGAACAACCCATTCAACTAATTAATATTCTACGTTCAGATGTTGACTTTTTAATGAATCGCAGAGTTTTAGTTATTGTTGGAGATAATGCACAAGGACGCTTACTTATTTGTGATCACACGATGGATAACGTTAAGTTTCTATCTACACAAGTAATGGAAGTTTTTGTTGGTGAGAATGCCAACTTTGATATGTATGAATTAGAGGAGGTACATACTGAATCAGTTAAGTTTAACAATTTGTATGTACACCAATCAGCTAATAGTAATGTGTTGCTTAATGGAATGACATTGCATAATGGAGTAACTCGTAATACTACGAAGGTTACTTTAGCTGGGGAGGGTTCACATATTGATTTGTGTGGCATGGCAGTAATAGACAAAGAGCAACATGTGGACAATAATACATTAATAGATCATACAGTTCCTAATTGTACGAGTAACGAATTATTTAAGTATGTTTTAAACGATAAATCTGTGGGGGTTTTCACTGGATTAGTTCTAGTACGTCCTGATGCTCAAAAGACATATTCTCAGCAAAGCAATAGAAATCTCTGCATGACAAAAGATGCTCGTATGTACACACAGCCTCAATTAGAGATATATGCTGATGATGTAAAGTGTGGACATGGGGCTACTGTCGGTCAGTTAGATTTGAATGCTTTATTTTATATGCAAACTAGAGGGATACCTGAAAAAGAAGCTAAATTGCTCTTAATGTTTGCTTTTGTAAATGAAGTTGTTGACACTATACGACTAGAGCCTCTTAAAGAAAGACTACATAAATTAGTTGAAAAGCGATTTAGAGGTGAATTGGGTGGATGTGGAGAGTGTCGTTGTGTTACACACTAAATAGAATAATAATGTATGATGTAAATAAAATAAGGGAAGACTTCCCTATTCTTGGTCGTTTAGTTTATGATAGACCATTAGTTTATCTTGATAATGGTGCTACTACTCAAAAACCAAGTTGTGTAGTAGAAACTATAGCTCATGAATATTTTTCATGTAATGCAAATGTACATAGGGGAGTTCACTATTTATCTCAAAAAGCTACCGAATTACATGAGGCATCACGTGAAGTTGTTCGTTTATTTATCAATGCAAAAAGCACGAATGAAATAATATTTACGTCGGGAACAACTGGATCAATAAATTTAGTTGCTACTACTTTTGGACAAGAGTTTTTGGAAGAAGGGGATGAAATCATTGTTTCTACGATGGAGCACCATAGTAATATTGTTCCTTGGCAACTCTTAGAAATGAGTAAAGGAGTTAAAGTAAAGGTTATTCCTATTACAGAACAAGGAGAGTTGGATTTTGAGGCTTTTGAAAACTTGATATCTAATAGAACAAAACTGGTTTCAGTAGCCCATATATCGAATGTGTTAGGTACGGTAAATCCTATTAAAAGAATTATTGATAGAGCTCATCAAGAGGATATTCCTGTTCTTATTGATGGTGCACAGGCTGCTCCTCATACGCCGATAGATGTACAGGAGTTAAATGCAGACTTTTATGTTTTCTCTGCACATAAAGTTTATGGACCCACAGGGGTTGGTGTGCTTTATGGAAAAGAGGAGTGGTTAGATAAACTCCCCCCTTATCAAGGAGGAGGAGAGATGATTCAACATGTTAGTTTTTCTGGAACTACTTTTAATGAGTTACCTTTTAAATTTGAAGCAGGTACTCCTAATTTTGTGGGAACAACTGGAATGGCTAAGGCTTTAGAGTATGTTCAATCTTTAGGTTTAGAAAATATAGCCCAACATGAAGACGAATTATTGAGTTATGCTACTAAACGTTTGAATGAAATAGATGGCCTACGTATTTATGGAGAAGCTAAAGATAAAAGTGGAGTTATTTCTTTTTTAGTGAACGATATTCATCCTTTTGACCTGGGGACTTTGCTTGATCGGTTAGGTATTGCCGTACGAACAGGACACCATTGTGCTCAACCTTTGATGGAGTATTATGGAATTGAAGGAACTGTAAGAGCTTCTTTTGCACTTTACAACACAAAAGAAGAAGTAGATAGCTTAGTCGATGGATTAAATAAGGTATTAAAGATGTTTTAATTTTGGAATGAAATTATGAAAAAGAATTTATTATTATTGATATTAGTATTGGCTTTAGTTTCTTGTGGGGGACAAAAAAAGCAAGATGTGGTGGCCGAGGAAGTTGTTACAGAAGTAGAAGCTTTTGATGATGGACATTATGCAGAGAACTCATTAGATTATTGGGGTGTATATAAGGGTGTTTTACCAGCAGCAGATTGCCCTGGTATTGAAACAACATTAACTATCAATGAGGATAGCACGTTTAGTTTGTTATCAGTTTATATTGATAGAGACACTTCTTTTGATGAGAAAGGGACTTATACATTAGAGAAAGGATATATGACTCTAACTTTTGATGGAGATGAAGAGGTTCAATATTATTTTATTGGAGAAAATACAGCTACTCGTTTAACAAGTGATAAAGAATTTGTTGAAAGTGAATTAGCTGAGCATTATGTGTTGAATAAAGTGGATTAATTGGTACGATGTTGTATCTTAAATATATTAAATACAGAACGGTGATAGATTTTAGTATCTAGCACCGTTTTTTATTCATGTAAAATAAACAGATAGATATGTTATTATCTAAATATAATGAAGAGTCTGTTTTAGAAGCTGGGTGTGATGAGGCAGGTAGAGGTTGTTTAGCTGGTCCTGTGTTTGCTGCTGCTGTTATTTTACCCCAGAACTTTAAGAATGAAATACTTACAGATTCTAAGAAATTAACAGCAAAAAAAAGAAAAGAATTACGAGTTATAGTTGAGAGCCAAGCTTTGGCCTGGGCTGTTGGTCGTGTTGAGCCGAAAGAAATTGATGAGATAAATATTTTAAATGCTTCGTTCTTAGCTATGCATCGTGCTATAGAACAATTAAAAGTGCAACCTGAATACCTCTTAATTGATGGAAACCGTTTTACTCCTTATAAGGATATTCCTTATAGTACTATAGTTAAAGGAGATGCTACCTATTTATCTATTGCTGCAGCCTCCATTTTAGCCAAAACTCATCGTGATGAATACATGGAAGAAATAGATGCTTTGTACCCCAATTATGATTGGTGTAATAATAAAGGATATCCTACTAAGAAGCATAGAGCTGGCATTAAGGCTTATGGTGTAACTCCTTTTCACCGACAAAGTTTTAATTTATTAGGAGAGGAACAACAGCTAAATATTGATTTTAGTTAATATTCTTAATTGTTTTTAGGAAAGTGATTAAATGATTTAAAAAGTACTGATTATCTGTGTTTTTACTAACTTTGTGGCGGATAATTTGTTATCATTATAAGTAACAGTAAATATAAACTATATAATAAATAAAAATATGAAAAAGAAAGCACTCTTAGTTATTCTTGACGGATGGGGAATAGGAGATAAAAGCGAGGCTGATGTTATCTACAATACATCTACACCTTATTGGGATTACTTAGTAAAAACATATCCTCACTCTGAACTTCAAGCAAGTGGAGAGAATGTTGGGCTTCCTGATGGACAAATGGGAAACTCTGAAGTAGGCCACTTAAATATTGGTGGTGGACGAGTGGTTTATCAAGATCTTGTTAAGATAAATAAGGCTTGTGATGATAATTCTATTGCTGAAATACCAGAAGTGGTATCAGCCTATACTTATGCTAAAGAGAACAATAAAAAACTGCACCTTATGGGGCTTGTTTCGGATGGTGGTGTACATAGTTCTTTAGATCATCTTTTTAAACTTTGTGATTTATCTAAGGATTATGAATTAAAGAATACTTTTGTTCATTGTTTTATGGATGGTCGTGATACAGACCCACAAAGTGGTAAAGGATTTATAGGTCAATTACAAGAAAAATGTAATGATACGTCTGTCAATATTGCTTCCATTATAGGTCGTTACTATGCAATGGATAGAGATAAAAGATGGGAGCGTGTTAAAGAAGCTTATGATTTATTAGTTCATGGTACAGGAAAAGAAGCAACAGATATGGTGAAAGCTGTAGAAGAATCTTATGCTGATGGGGTAACTGATGAATTTATGAAGCCTATTGTAAATAGTCAAGTTAACGGAAAAGTTGAAGAAGGTGATGTTGTTATTTTCTTCAACTTCCGTAATGACCGTGCAAAAGAGTTAACTATTGTTTTAACTCAAGAAAACATGCCCGATCATGACATGAAGATAATTCCTAACCTGCAGTATTACACAATGACTCCTTACGATGCTGAATTTAAGGGGTTACATGTGTTATTTGACAAAGAGAATGTGGAGAACACACTAGGTGAATATGTGTCGTCTAAAGGCTTAAAACAGCTTCATATGGCTGAGACTGAAAAATATGCTCACGTAACATTCTTTTTTAACGGAGGACGTGAAGAGCCATTTAAAGGAGAAGATCGTATTTTAGTTCCTTCACCTAAAGTTGCTACTTACGACTTAAAACCAGAAATGAGTGCTTATGAAGTTAAAGATAAGTTAGTTGAGGCTTTAAATAAACAAAAGTATGACTTTGTAGTAGTAAACTATGCTAATGGTGATATGGTTGGCCATACAGGTGTTTATGAAGCCATCGAAAAGGCTATAGTAGCAGTTGATTCATGTCTAAAAGATACTATTGAAGCAGCTAAGGAAAATGGTTATGAAGCTATAGTAATTGCGGACCATGGTAATGCTGATCATGCACTTAATAAAGATGGGTCTCCAAATACTGCTCACTCATTAAATCCTGTTCCTTGTGTTTATGTTACAGAAAACAAAGAAAAGAAAGTGGAAAATGGTCGTTTAGCTGATGTAGCACCAACAATTTTGAAAATAATGGGGTTAGATCAACCTAAAGAGATGACAGGAAAAGCTTTAATTTAAGCTGATCTTTGTTAGATATTGTTTAATATATTTATAGTATGCTCTTGCATTTTGCAAGAGCATATTTTTACTTAAAAGTTTCAAGATGATAGAGATAGGAAATGTAATTATATCTTTAGATATTTTCAAAGAGAATTTTTTTTGTGACTTGTCGCATTGTAAAGGAATTTGTTGTGTTGAAGGAGATGCAGGAGCACCTGTAGAGCAAGATGAAGTGGAGGAGCTTAATGAGGTGTTGCCTATTATTTGGGATGACTTATCTGATGCTGCGAAAAAGGTTATAGAGAAGCAAGGTGTGGTTTATAATGATATTGATGGAGATATAGTTACTTCTTTGGTTGGTCGTAAAGATTGTGTTTTTACCTGTTACGATGAGGAGGGTATTTGTTATTGTGCTATTGAAAAAGCATATAGAGAGGGTAAAACATCTTTTTATAAACCTATTTCATGTCACTTGTATCCTCTGCGTATTGATAAATCAGGTAGTTATGAATTTGCTAATTACCATCGTTGGCATGTTTGTAGTGGTGCTTTATGCAAAGGAAATAAAGAAAATATGCCGCTTTATAAGTTTTTAGAAGCTCCTTTAATACGTAAGTATGGTAAGGAGTGGTATGTTGAACTAACTAAAATAGCAGATGAGTTAAAAGAGCAAGGTATTATTTAATTTGCTTTTGTAATGCTTATATCATTTAAGCCGTACTTATTTTATTATAAGTATGGCTTTTTTTGTGGTTAGGGTATCGCATTAGGATATCCTTATATATCGGTTTTTTATTCTTTTTACTTAGCTTTTTTATCTCAAATAATATTTTTGAAAAGTGTATAGTTTAAGGAAATAGCTAGGGTGTACCTATCTTAATTAAGATGTAGTTCTAAAGTTAATTGATATGAGAAATACTAAGTAAGTAATACAATAAAGACTGATTATACCTTTGTCCTTGTTATTGCGAATAGTGAAAAGTATTTTGCACTAAGATTACCATCTCTTACTAATAATATGTTTTTTTATGGTCGTAGCTTGATTAATTATTAATCTAAAATAGCAATCAGCTATTTTGAGTCAAGATCTTTTATTTCTTTATTCAGGAATACCGAAAGAATAGTACGGAGCACAACTATACCACTAAGAATAATTAATTCCTCATAAGTAGGTTCAATAATAGTTTTAATAATATCAGCACCAATTAGTAGCTCAAGTCCCAATAATAAATGTCCTCCAAAATTAGCCCTGATTTTCCGAATGCCCGAAGGCTCTTTGTTTATTAGGTTCTTTATGAATAGTATGACCGCTAGAATAGTACCATAAATAATTATGGCTATGCTCATAAATGCAATTCCTTGTGATATATATTCGATTAAAATCTTCATAATTTATACGAATTCATAATTAGTACTTCTTCCACTTTGGTTTTATATTAGTATTTCTTGTCTTTTGTATTGGAAAATAAAATTTTAATAAAACTTCTTTAATATTGTCATAAAACTATTATTGTAATATAATGACTAAAATGAAGATGTCAAAGATTAAGCGCTATTCTTACGAGTATATGATATATTTATAAATTTAAATCTAAGCTAAATTGATTAATTATGTTTAAAAATGTGTACTTTTAGTACCCTTACTAAAGTTACCATTCTATTTATGAGAAAAGAATAAAACAAGAAGCATTCTAGGGGCTATAAATATATAATAACTATGCTAAAGGGTGCAAATAATAAAACAAAAAACTATGAAAAAGAACACGTTATTACTTACTTTATTAATTCTATCTACAACTGTCTTTGCTCAAACAAAACCTCAAGAAACAGAGTATTATAATCCACAGCCCGCAAAGGTTATACCTGGAGATTATAGCTATACTACAGCTCCTTCTGATGCGATTATACTTTTTGATGGGAAAGATATCTCAGCTTGGGAGAGCCAAGATGGCAAGGAGCCTCAATGGAATGTGAAAAATGGAGAGCTATTAGTACAACCAGGAACAGGAAGTATAAAAACAAAGCAATATTTTGGTGATGTTCAACTACACATTGAATATAAATCGCCCGATCCTGAAAAATACTCTGGTCAAAACCGCGGTAATAGTGGGGTTTTTTTTCAATCAAAATATGAAATTCAAATATTAGATATGGACAATAATAAAACCTATGTGAATGGAATGGCTGGTAGTGTCTATAAGCAAAATCCTCCACTTGCTGATGCTTATACAAAAAATGGGGAATGGCAAGTGTACGATATTATTTGGAAAAGTCCTGTTTTTGGAACCAATGGGAAATTAGAAAAACCAGCTATGATTACTGTATTATTTAATGGAATAGTAGTTCAAAATAATTTTATATTAGAAGGAACAACCGAATATATTGGATTTCCAAAATATGAGGCACATGGAAGGTTACCCCTCATGTTACAAGATCATGGAACAAGTGTAGCTTTTAGAAATATTTGGGTTCGAGAATTAAATTGATAAGCTAGTAATAAATGATTTCTAGACGAAGCTTTCTAAAGGCTAGCTCTATGCTTGCAGCAAGTGCATTAGTGTCAAACAAAATTCAGGCTAGAGCGATGGGCTCTTGTTCTGCTAATGATAAAGTTAGCGTGGCATTAATTGGTTGCCGATCAATGGGTTGGAGTAATTTACTTGATTTTCTTCAGCATAAAAACGTTGAATGTTTGGCTCTTTGTGATGTGTGTGATGATATATTAACAGCTAAAAAACAAGAATTAAAAAACAATTTTCAGCAAACACCTAAAACATATAAAGATTATAGATTTGTTCTTGATAGAAAAGATATTGATATTATAATTATTGGAACTCCCGATCATTGGCATTGTTTGCAGTTTGTTGATGCTTGTTCTGCAGGAAAATCTGTGTATGTTGAAAAACCAATAGCTAACAGTATTGCTGAATGTAAAGCGATGGAGTATGCTGCCAATCGATATAATACAGTTGTACAAGTAGGACAACAACAACGAAGTAGCGATCATTGGCAAAAAATGGTGGAATACTTACATAGTGGAAAGCTTGGCAAAGTAGGTTTAGTTGATGTGTGGGGTAATTTTAATTATGGAGCAATTAATAATCAGGTTGATAATACATCTGTTCCAATAGGAGTTGATTTTGATATGTGGTTAGGGCCTACTCCTAAAGTACCTTTTAACCCTAATAAATTTCATGGAGCATGGCGTATGTTTTGGAACTATGGGGGAGGGTTATTAACCGATTGGGGAGTTCATCTTCTTGATATGGCTTTATGGGGTATGAAAGTTAACTCTATGCCTAATCAAGTAGTGGGAATAGGGGGTAACTATCTTTATCCCCAAGGAATGCATGAGACCTTTGACACATTAAATGTGCTTTATCAATTTGATAATTTTACTATAAATTGGTCTAATTCAACGGTGGAAAAAGGATTAGGAGAAAGACATTATGGTGTTTTATTTAGAGGTACTAATGGTATTCTAGTTGCAGATAGAGATAATTGGGAAGTTATTCCATCGGGGAATATTATTCCTCCGTTTACTATGCATGCTGATTATAAAGATCACTTCAACCATGTTACTAATTTCTTAACTTGTGTTGATACAAAAAATAGAGCAACAGCTTGTCCCATAACTATAGGTAGTTTATGTGCTAAATATGTTCAAATAGGTAATATATCTGCAAGAATGGGAGGTGTTCCTTTAGTATATGACGATTTATCCATGAGTTTTAATAATAAGAAAGCTAATAAATATATTAAACCTAAATACCATAACTCATGGGAGTTTCCTAAAATTAAATAATTGCGTTAGGAGTTACATTTGTTACTACACTTTTTTTATATCAATAAATCTCAAAGGTAAAGATTGGCGTATGTTAAAACTGTTCTCCTATCCTACTAGTGATTATTATATAAAGAATTTAGGGGGTAGGTAGTAGATTACTAAGAAAAGCAGAACGATAAGAACAACCTATTTCTGTGCTTTATTTACTTATAAGCATTAAATCAATAGTATAAAAAAGAGCCTAATAAACGATTAAAATTATTAATCTATTATTAGGCTCTCCCTCGTTGTAAGATGTGAGGATTGTAAAATTATTAATTAAGTATCAATATTAGCATAAGTGGCGTTCTCTTCAATAAACTCTCTTCTAGGACCAACATCTTCACCCATTAACATGGAGAATACTAAGTCAGTTTCAGCAGCATTATCAATTGTAACTTGCTTTAAGAGTCTATTATCTGGGTCCATAGTGGTTTCCCATAATTGGTGAGAACTCATTTCTCCCAAACCTTTGTATCGTTGAGTATGAACAGATCCCTCTGTACCATCTCCATAAGTGTCAATAAAGTGTTGTCTTTGCTCTTCAGTCCAACAGTATTCTTCAGTCTTTCCTTTTTTACATAAATAAAGGGGTGGAGTAGCAATATAAAGATAGCCATTTTTTATTATCTGTGGCATATAACGGAAGAAGAAAGTCATTAAAAGTGTGTCAATGTGAGAACCATCGACATCGGCATCGGTCATTATTATTATTTTATGATAGCGAAGTTTCTCTAAATTTGCCTCTTTATTATCTTCTTCTGTACCAATAGTAACTCCAAGAGCAGTATAAATATTACGAATTTCTTCACTCTCTAAAGCTTTGTGATACATTGCTTTTTCAACATTTAATATTTTACCTCTTAAAGGTAATATAGCTTGGAAAGAACGGTCACGACCTTGTTTTGCTGTACCACCAGCTGAATCCCCCTCGACTAAAAAGATTTCACAGCTTTCTGGGTCTCTATTAGAGCAGTCAGCTAATTTTCCTGGTAAACCTCCTCCCGTAAGTGGAGATTTACGTTGTACCATATCTCTAGCTTTACGCGCAGCATGACGAGCTGTAGCCGCAAGAATTACTTTTTCAATAATTATTTTAGCTTCTCTTGGGTGTTCTTCCAAATAGTAAGTCAGTCCTTCACCAACAGCTTGATCAACTGCTCCACTTACTTCGGTATTACCTAGTTTTGTTTTGGTTTGACCTTCAAATTGAGGTTCAGAAACTTTAATAGAAAGTACAGCTGTTAGACCTTCTCGGAAGTCATCACCTGTAACGTCTATTTTAACTTTATCGAGCATGTTGTTATCTTCAGCATACTTGCGTAAAGTACGAGTTAAAGCTCTTCTAAATCCAGCTAAATGAGTACCTCCTTCAATAGTATTAATATTGTTAACATAGGAGTGTATATTCTCAACATATGAAGTGTTATACATAATGGCCACTTCAATAGGAACATCTTGTTTTTCAGTGTTAATGTAGATTACATCATCTACTAAATGCTCTCTAGAAGACTCAATAAAACGAACAAATTCTTTAAGACCTTCCTCAGAGTAGAACTGCTCACATTTATAGCTACCATCTTCTTTTTGAACTCTCTCATCGGTAAGCGTGATTTTTAATCCTGCATTTAGATATGAAAGCTCTCTCATGCGAGTTGCTAAAGTTTCGTAACGATATTCGACTTCAGAAAAAATGGTTCTGTCAGGTCTAAAAGATTGTCTTGTTCCAGTAATGTCAGTAGTTCCTACTTCTTTAACTTCGTATAAAGGTTTTCCCTTTTGATACTCTTGTTTATAAACCTTACCGTTTCTATAAACCTCAGAGGTCATATGCTCTGAAAGTGCATTAACACAAGATACTCCCACACCATGGAGTCCTCCAGAAACTTTATAAGAACCTTTATCAAACTTACCACCTGCATGTAGCACCGTCATAACTACTTCAAGTGCTGATTTTTGTTCTTTTTCGTGGAAATCTGTGGGAATTCCTCTACCATTGTCTTGTACAGTAATAGAGTTGTCTTTATTAATTGTTAACTCAATGTGATCACAATAGCCAGCAAGGGCCTCATCAATGGCATTATCAATAACCTCATAAACCAAGTGATGTAAGCCTTTTGTCCCGGTATCTCCAATGTACATGGCAGGACGCTTTCTTACAGCTTCTAAGCCTTCTAGAACTTGAATGTTCTGGGCTGAATAATCTTTTTTATTATTCTGAATTTGCTCTTCAGTCATAGTTTTACTTCTATATTTTGTAACACACAAATATACTAAAAAAGTTCAATATTTATGGTATGTAAGACTGTCTATTTTACGTATATGAAGAGGTTCAAATGACCTAGACATAAGGAGGTTATGTCCTAGTCAAGTGAGTCGAATGACTAGGGCATACCAAAAGTGTGTTAAGAGTAAGATTTTTACTTGATTATTTAAATCAAAAAAAGCTTGACTGTGTAGTCAAGCTTTTTGTAGTATCATTAAACGTAATAAAGTGTATGTTTTATTAGTCTTCTAGCTGATTAACGTGTTTAGCTATTTGCGATTTTAAGTTATTCGCTTTGCTATTATGTATCACATTCTTCTGTGCTACTTTGTCAATCATCTTTGTTACATTAGGTAACATCGCAGTGGCTTCTGCTTTATCTGTAGTTTCTAAAAGAGTCTTCACAGCATTTCTCATTGTTTTTCCGAAATATCTGTTATGAAGTCTTCTTTTTTGCTCTTGTCTTATTCTTTTTATAGAAGATTTGTGATTTGCCATAATTGCGACTAATCTTTATTTGTTATAATTTGTTCTTTTTTGTAGCCCGTAGGGGAATCGAACCCCTCTTTCCAGAATGAAAATCTGGCGTCCTAGCCGATAGACGAACGGGCCATTAATAGAGCCTTTTAAGTCTCACTTTGTAGTCCATTAGTTCTTTTTACTTCTGAACTGCGATGCAAATGTATGCACTATTTTTTTAATTCCAAAACATTCTAGAAGAAAAGTTTAAATATATTTTTTTCACTCTCTCCATTTTGGGTGTGTTCTTTTATGTGAAACATTGATTGGTGGCTTGTGGATGCTTTTTCTTTATAAATCTTTTGTGCTATAAAAGTGATTATTTTTTGTAGCTTTGCTCTACATATAGTGTAAAAATAGGGCTTATGATGGAAAAAACGGAGGGAATTGTATTACGTGTATTTAAGCATACTGATACAACAAGTATAGTTGACTTATATACCAAGGAGTATGGTAGAAGAACTTATGTGGTTTCGGTTCCCAAGTCAAAAAAGACAAAAATTCGATATCATTTATTGCAGCCTTTAGCTTTAGTGAGTATAGTTTCTAGTGTACGATCAAAATCAGCTTTGCCTCGAATTAATGAAATAACTGTTTTTTATCCCTATATGAATATTCCTTATGATCCTTATAAATCATCTATTGCATTTTTCTTAGCTGAGTTTCTTTATCGTGTTTTAAAGGAAGAAACTAGGAGTTATGTCTTATTTGATTATTTATTATATTCTTTTCAATGGTTAGATAGAGCTGAAGGTAAAATAGCTAATTATCATGTTGTGTTTTTAATGCGATTTAGTCGTTTTATAGGTTTATACCCAAATGTAAACGAATATAAAGAGGGTGCATATTTTGATATGGTAACTGCAACTTTTAGGAAAGCTAAACCTACGTCACATGGTAATTTTTTAGATCCTTTGGAATCAAGAATTTTACTTCATGTAGCTAAGTTAAATTATGAAACAATGCATCGATTAGCGCTGAATAGAGAGTCGCGAAATCGATGCATTGAAGTTATTGAAAATTATTATCGGATTCATTTACCGACATTTCCACCTTTTAAGACACTTTCTGTTTTAAAGGAGTTATTTGATTGAACAGATATTAGCTTAATAGCTCTTTTACGATTTGAGAAATCATTCTTCCTTCTGCTTTACCTGCAAATTTTTGTGTTGCTGTACCCATTACTTTTCCCATATCCTTCATCGATGTTGCATTTAATTCATCAACAAGTTTTTTTAGAGCTTCCTTTAGTTCCTCTTTGCTCATTTGTTTAGGTAAGTATTCTTCTAAGATTTCGACTTGGGCTAATTCTTCATCAGCCAGATCTTCTCTATCTTGTTCTTTATATATAGTTGCAGAGTCTTTTCCTTGCTTTACTAACTTTTGAATAATTCGTAAAGCTTCCTCATCTGATAGCACTTCATTGGCTCCAGTTTGAGTGTTAGCCTCAATAAATGCTTTTTTTACATTTCTAAGCGTTTGAAGTGCAACTTTATTTTTAGCTTTCATTGCTTTTTTTATGTCTTCGCTAACTGTATCGAATAAATTCATAATATTTTGTTTTATATTTAAAATGTTATAATTCCGTTATTTTCCACTATTTTAGTTTGTATGTTGGCTTCGTCTACTACAGATTTATTTTTGATGTTATTTAACTCTAATTGAGTTCGTTTGAATGTGGGAGTTGACTCAACCATTGCAATAATGTTGTCATTATCTAAAGATGCCGAATTAAAGTAATAGATATTACGTACTCTATGCCTATGTGTTTTTCCAAATTCTAAACCCTCTTCACCATATGCATCATATATTCTTTTTCTATTTCTTTCTCTTTCTTCTTCAATCGCTCTTCTACTTCTTTCATCTTCTTCAGATCGCTTCATATGTAGCTTTTCCATTTCAGGAACATCTTTTACGCCAAATCCAGTAGCCAGAAGAGTTACTTTTATCTTTTTGTCAAGTCCTTTTTCTTCGGCCATACCCCAAATAACTTCTACATCTTCACTAAATCTACTCATGAAGTCATGGATTTCATCCATTTCGGACATTTTTAATGCTTCCTTTCCTTGCTTTCCATCTTCCGTTTTTCCGTCGAAAGAAACATGTAGCATAACTTTTCTTGCATTAAACACATCGTTATTATTTAGTAGTGGAGAGTGTAGTGCATCTTCTAATGCTTTTGATACTCTATTTTCGTTCTCTCCATAGCCAGTACTCATTATAGCTACTCCACCATCTTTTAATATGGTTTGAACATCGGCAAAGTCCAAATTCATATAACCTCTTAAAGTTATAATTTCAGCAATACTTTTGGCTGCTACAGATAATGTGTCATCTGCTTTAGCAAAAGCATTCATAACTGTTAGATCAGCATAAATATTACGTAACTGTTCATTATTAATAACAAGTAAAGCATCTACATGTTTTGCTATCTGCTCAACACCATCTAGAGCTTGAATAATCTTCTTTTCACCTTCAAACAGGAAAGGAATAGTTACAATACCCACGGTTAAAATTCCCATATCTTTAGCAGTTTGAGCTATTACAGGGGCAGCACCCGTTCCTGTTCCTCCTCCCATTCCTGCTGTGATAAACACCATTTTAGTGCCATCACTAAGAAGTGCTTTTATATCATCTATACTTTCTTCTGCAGCTGCTTTAGCTCTATTAGGTACATTTCCTGCGCCAAGTCCTTGAGTTACAGTTTGTCCTAATTGTACCTTTATAGGTACGGGAGATTCTCCTAAGGCTTGATTGTCGGTATTACATAAAGCAAATGTGACATCATGTATTCCCTCTTTATACATGTGGTTAACTGCATTACCACCACCACCACCAACTCCTATTACTTTTATTATTTTAGGAGAGTCTTTCGGAATATCAAAATTAACAATTTTATTAGTATCCATATTAGGTATATTTATTTCTCTGATTCATAGTTTTCATTACCGAAAAGATCTTTTGCAACTTTTTGTGTAAATTTAGTGAAGAAGTTATCTCCTTTTTTATCTGGGTTTTTGTTGTTTTCTCCTATCTTTTCATCCTTTGATTTTTTACGTTCAATCTCTTCTTGTGCTTCCTTCTTTTTCCTTTCTTCTTCTTTCGTAATTAGTACTTCTTTATCATCAAATAAAACGCCAGGTTTGTCAGTGATAGGTATTAGGCAACAGTTTTCTTTTCCAGCATTGAGAAGTCCTAGTATACCATATTTTGTTTTGTCAATTCCGTTAATCTTATCACTGTTATGAAAAGAAATTAATGGACTTTCTGCGAATCTAATTTGTCCAATGGTTGTTTTTTCTTGAATTAATCTGTGTAGGTTGTTCATTTTACTAGCTCCACCTGTTAGAATCAGTCCGGCTAATAACTTATCGTTGTATCCAGAGTATTTTATTTGGTTCCAAACATTAAGAACAATTTCTTCGGATCTAGCCTCTATTGCTAATTGAATGTCTTCAATTTTGACTTTACGTCCATCTTCTAGTGTATGTATTGCTTTTTCTTCTTCTTTATCATTTTCTTTTTTATCATACCACGCACTACCTATAGATAACTTAATGGTTTCAGCTTCATCTTCATCAATTTGGAGAGAAATAATATCTTTAGTTATATTTTCACCTCCTAAAGGAATAAGAGTAAGAAAACGAAGTATATTATCTCTATAAATAGAGATTGTTGTAGTGTCTGCACCAAAGTCGATTAAAGCACATCCAGCTCGTTTTTCCTTTTCTGATAATATAATATCTGCTGTTGTTAGTGGAGTAACAAGTAAATCTTCTATTTTTATATGAGCTTGTTTAAAACAATATTCGATAGATTCTTTCACATTACTGTTTGCCACAATATTTAAGTAACGCCCTTCTATATGTTCGCTAGCAACACCAACAGGGTTAATTTCAAGATTATTGCCTATTTTATATTCTTGTGGTTCAACAGATAAGATATCTAAATCATTGATTTTTAATTCAAGATTTTCGTCACAGAGAGAATCTATTAGTTCTTGATCTATTTTAGTATCTTCTGACGTTATACTTCTTGAAATACTATTGTATTCTGAACGAAGTGATTGTCCTGAAATACCTACGTAAATTTTTTCTATAGTCTCACCTAGTTCTTTTTCTAACTTTTTTATTATGTTTTTTAAGGCTAAGCTTGTACCGTCTCTGTTATATACTTTTCCTTTTTTAATGGAGTCTGAGGATGGAATCTCAGCATAAGCATGGATTTGAATGCTTCCATCAATTTTTTTTGTTCCAGCTATACCCCGTATCTTAGAAGACCCTAGTTCTATAGCTGCTATAAAATTTGTAATTGCCATATTATATTGTTTTATCTTTTCGTGCAAATTATTTGATTACTATACTCTAAATTAATTCGTTTGTATTTATTCCAACCGACTTTATTTAGTCCTTTAATATAGAATGTTTTTAGTCTCTCTAGTTTTTTTTCAAAGTTCTCTAGTTTACCTAAATGGATGATATGATCTCCAATCCTTGGGACTAGCTCTACTTCTTCATTTGGTAGTATGTTTATTTGTTCAATTTGTGCACTCCAAAAGGGATTGCTGTTTAAATATTGACCAAAAGTATATAACTCTTGAGTAGCAAATGCTTTATCTACACTGCCTGTAATAATAATTAAATGAGAAACACATTTTGTATTATGTGGCATAATAGTTCCTTGATTATCTATAAAATAATCATTTTTTTGATTCATCACTCTTAATATTGGAATACGTTGATGAATCTCTATGCAAACTTTATCGCTGGGTGTTTTATAACATTCTACTCGACTGATTAAAGGATTTTGTTCTAATTCTTTTTCAATACTTAATGAATTAATTTCATCCATTCTTTTTCCTACAGGATAAAGCTTTTTATTTTCTAATAGGCGAAAGATCTCTTCACTAGTGATGAAGTGTGCTTTTAGGGTGTCTTTTATGACGAGTTCTACACCAGTACACACGACACCTGTTGGCTTATTATTAAAGGTCACCATAGCTGCTATTAAATAAGCAATTACAGCAAGTAGTACTAGGATTATAAAAACTCTTTTAATCATATATAGTTAATTACAATTTTTTCAATAAAATGTTTTTAATAAAGGGGACAAAGGTGTTAATATCTCCTGCTCCTAATGTAATTAAAACTTCGATAGATTCATCTTCTATGATATGTAATAACTCATCTTTTTTAATAAGTCTTTTTTCTACTGAGGAGTCTAATTCATCGTATATTAGTTGACTACTAATCCCCTTAATGGGTTGTTCTCTTGCTGGATAGATGTCTAATAGTATGACTCTATCTAAAAGAGATAAGCTTTTAGCAAACTCTCTATAAAAACTTTGAGTACGACTATATAAATGAGGTTGAAACACACCAGTAATTTTCCTCTCAGGATAAAGTTGTCTAATTGATGCAATACTTTGTTTTACTTCTGCTGGATGGTGGGCATAGTCATTGAGAAAGACCAGATTAGGAGACTTTATTTGAAAATCAAATCTGCGATCTACTCCTTTATATGATTCTATTCCTTTTTTAACTTCCTCTTGTGTTGCCCCAGTAAGTAATGCTACTGCCATTGCAGCAATACTATTTTCTATGTTTATAGCTATAGGAACCCCTAATTTAACTTCTTTAATTCTTTCATTAGGTGTTATGAAATCGAATATTATTTCTCCATTCTCTATTAGAATGTTTTCGGCGTAATAGTCTCCTTTATTAATAGAGTACGTATATACTTTAACACCCTTTTGGACTTTAGGTTTTATAGATAGCCCCTCTCTTAGTAGTAGGGTTCCATTAGGTTGAATTAATGAGGTGAATTTTTCAAAGCTTTCCATATAACAAGCTTCTGATCCATAAATATCTAAATGATCGGGTTCTGCTGAAGTAATCACTGCTATATAGGGAGTAAGCCAGTGGAAAGAACGATCGTATTCATCAGCTTCGATAACTGAATATTGGCTAGTACTTGAAAGAAGTAGGTTGGTGTTATAGTTTTTTGATATTCCACCGAGAAAAGCGTTACAATCAATATGAGATTGATGTAAAATGTGTGCCAGCATTGTGCTGGTAGTTGTTTTTCCGTGAGTTCCAGCAATACATAAGCCTTTGCTGGATTGTGTTATTAGACCTAGGACTTCGGCTCTTTTCTTGATTTGAAAATGATTCGATTGAAAATACTGAAATTCTTTATGGTCTGTTGAGATTGCTGGGGTATAAATAATAAGAGTCTCCTCTTTATTTTTAAATGAGGCTGGAATAGACGCTAAACTATCATTGTAATGAATATTGGCTCCTTCCTTTTCTAATTCTTTTGTTAAAATAGATGGTGTCTTATCATATCCGCCTACATTTTTTCCTTGAAAGAGAAAATAACGAGCTAAGGCACTCATGCCAATTCCTCCTATACCTATGAAAAATATGTTTTTAATGTTTTCTAGAGTCATCACTTTTCGTTTTTAATGTTTTTTGGCCAATTCTAGCACTTTATTTGCAATAACAGTAGCAGAATTAGGTAGTGCGAGTGTTCCAATATTCTTTTTTAATTCTTGAAGTAGTTCTTCGTTTTTAATACTTTCTATAGCTAATGGGATTAACTCCTTTTTTGCATCCTTATCTTTAACATATATTGCTGCATTCTTATCTACCAAGGCCATTGCGTTTTTTGTTTGGTGATCTTCTGCAACATTTGGAGATGGAACAAGAATAACAGCTTTTTCTAATAAGCAAAACTCAGATATAGAACCTGCTCCAGCTCGTGATATAATTAAATCTGCTGCTGCATAAGCAGTATCCATTTCTTTAATAAATGCCTTAATTTGGAGGTTAGAAATAGCAGGAGAGGAATTAATTGTTTTTTTGATTCTATCAAAATATAATTTTCCTGTTTGCCAAATAAATTGTATGTCGTGATTTTTTCTAATTAAATCTAATTGTGCAAGAACACTCTCATTAACAGACTGTGCTCCAAGACTACCTCCTACAATTAAAATGGTTTTTTTGTTAAGAGATAGATTTAATTGTTTCAGGGCCTTTTCTTTTGTTATTGTTGAGTCTAATAAGTTCTGTCTAACAGGGTTTCCTGTTAAAATAATTTTGTCTTTTGGAAAGAACCTCTCCATACCAGAGTAAGCCACACAAATAACTTTTGCTTTTTTTCCTAAGATTTTGTTGGTTACACCTGCATATGAGTTTTGCTCTTGAATTAATGTAGGTATTCCTAGTTTTGATGCAATGTTAAGTGTTGGACCACTGGCATATCCACCTACACCTACAACAACATCTGGGTGGAAGTTTTTAATTATTTTTCGAGCCATGCGTTGGCTCTTATAGAGTTGGAATAAAACTTTGATGTTTTTCCATAATTGTTTTCTATTAAAGCCAACAATTGGAAGTCCTATAATAGGGTAACCTGCTTCAGGAACTCGTTCCATTTCCATTTTACCTTCTGCACCAACAAAAAGTAGTTCAGCTGATGGGGTTATGTTTTTTATAGCTTTAGCTATGGCTAATGCTGGAAATATATGACCTCCTGTTCCTCCACCACTTATTATTATTTTAACATCATCGTTATTCATGCTCCTCCATTTTTATTGTTTTTCCGTATGATCTATTGAGAGATCGATTTCTAATGGTAAATCTTCAATAATAGCATTAGCTTCTACTCCTATTTCTTGTGTTTCTTTTATTTTATCTTGTTGTTCTATGAGTTTTGTATATCTACTAACACTTAAAATTATACCTATGTAGGCACTATTGATTAATGAGCTCGATCCTCCTTTACTAATTAAAGGAAGTGGCTGCCCTGTTACAGGTATTAAATTAACTGCTACAAGCATATTAATAAAAGCTTGGGTTACTATCATTAGTGCAATACCCATGACTAAAAGAGTAGGGAATGTATGTTGACAGTTATGGGCTATTCTACCGACTCGCATAAAGAGCCATAAATAAAGGACGATAACTAAAGCAGCTCCAAAAAATAAACCAAATTCTTCTATAATAATTGCATAAATAAAGTCAGAGAAAGCTTGACTCAAAAAATCTCTTTGAGTAGAATTTCCAGGTCCTTTGCCAATGCCTTTGCTAGACGCTATAGCTATATTAGCATGTGCAATCTGTCCGTTTTTATCCACATCATATTTTTCTGGAGGTATGTATTCATTATCGAAAAAAGTTAGGATTCTAGATTTCCATGTAGATAAACGACTGGGTAAAAATGATATTTCTATAGTATTACTTTCTTTGTTTTTCTTTTGTGTAGGTGCTAACATGATAACACTTAGTAGTAGTGTGGCTAATAGAAGTCCAACAGTTGTAATTTTAAGAAATAATCGTGTATTTAATCTACCAAGAAATAACATTAAATAGACTACAAGACCTATTAGCAAAGTAGTTGATAAGTTTTCTGAAAAGATAAGAAAACAAACAGGAAGAGTAAGAGCAGCAATTATTAATAAAGCTTTTGTACCAGGTTTTCCATCGGACTCCTTGTATTTAGTTAAACAGTGTGCTGTTAATATAATAATTGAAAGCTTAGCTAACTCTGAGGGTTGAAATTGAAAGCCAAAGATATCGAGCCATCTGGCTGCGTCATTTACTTTTTCACCGGTATAGAATGAAATTAGAATGACTACAATTAATAAAATAAATGATGTGGGATAAAAGATGTATAGCCCTATCTTTCTGATGCTATTTAAGTTTACATATTGAAAAAAAATAACAGCTAAAAATCCGATAGCTAATGTAATAATATGATGTCGAATAGGAAGCCAATGATTGCCTGATTTAAAAGTAAGTGTACTGGCAGCACTGAAAACCTCAATTATTGATATTACACATAGTAGCCCATAGATTATCCAAACTACTCGATCACCTCTGAATATTTTTCTTAGTAAGTCCATTCAAATCCTTTTATAAGTTCAAAACAGCATTTTTAAACTGATCTCCTCTGTCTTCATAACTAGTAAATAAGTCGAAAGAAGCACAAGCAGGACTAAGTAAAACAGTTTCTCCTTTTTTACCTATAGTGTAAGCTATATTCACAGCTTCTTGCATAGATTTTGCTTCCTTTTGTGGCACATTGTATGCTTTGAAAAAACGCTGTAGTTTGCTATTATCTTTGCCTAAGAAAATTAAACCAGAGCATTTTTCTTCTATTAGTTCACTTATTTCGTTATAATCGTTCCCTTTATCTGTACCTCCTAAAATTAGCACAATTTTAGTTTTGATACTATTAAGTGCATACCAGCAAGAGTTAACATTGGTTGCTTTTGAATCGTTAATATAATCTACTCCTCGCACACTTGCTACATATTCTAAACGATGCTCTACTCCTTTAAAATCGGATAATGCTTTTCTGATTTTTTCGTTAGTGATACCTGATATGTTAGCTGATATTCCTGCAGCTAAAGAGTTATAAAGATTATGTTTACCTGTTAAAGCTAGCTTCTCTTGCTCCATATTAAAAGCTATAGGTTCTGTAATAATTATTTTATTGTTCTCTGTATATCCAATAGCACCATCTTGTTTTTTCTCTGAAAAAGGAAATAAGTGTGCTTGTATACCATGTTTAGATAGTTCTTTTTTAATAACAGGGTCTTCATTCCAATACACAAAAGAGTCTTCTGGTGTTTGATTTTGTGTGATTCGGAATTTAGCCTCTATATATTGTTGCATATCATTATCATAGCGATCTAAATGATCGGCTGTGATATTTAATAAAACAGCTATATTTGCTCTAAACTCATACATATTGTCTAACTGAAATGAGCTGAGCTCAATAATATAGTAATCATGTTCTTCAGTAGCTACTTGTAAAGCTAAACTACTACCAATGTTTCCCGCAAGTCCAACATTTAAACCAGCATCTTTGAAAATATGATAAATAAGAGTTGCTGTTGTTGTTTTTCCATTCGATCCAGTAACGCAAATCATTTGTGCAGAAGTATATCTCCCTGCAAACTCTATTTCAGAGATTATGGGAATACCTTTCTCCCTGATTTGGCAAATAATTGGTGAGTTATTAGGGATACCAGGACTTTTTATTACCTCATCCGCATTTAATATGTTAGTTAAAGTATGCGATCCTTCTTCCCATGGAATCTGATAAGAATCTAGAAGATCTTTGTATTTGTCTTTAATAAAAGAACTGTCAGAAACAAAAGTTTCAAACCCTTTTGTTTGAGACAATACAGCAGCACCAGATCCGCTTTCGCCTGCTCCTAAAATGACTATTCTTTTTGACATATTATCTTATCTTTAATGTTATAATTGTTATTGCAGCTAATATAATAGTGGTAATCCAAAACCTTATAGTGATTTTAGATTCGTGAAAAACTTTTGCCGGTTTGGTTATTTTATATGTGCATGTAGGGTCTAGCTGCGATAAAGTTGTTCTAAAGTGATCGTGAATAGGAGTGCGTTTAAATATTCTTTGTTTGACTCCTCTCTTTTTTCCTTTTTTGAAATACCTTACTTGCATAATAACAGACAAACTTTCCACTAAGAAAATCCCACACAGTATGGGGATTAAAAGTTCTTTTCTAATAATAATAGCTAATACAGCTATAATTCCTCCAATAGTTAGGCTACCCGTGTCACCCATGAAAATTTGAGCGGGATAGGCATTATACCACAAGAAACCAATGAGGGCACCAATAAATGCACTTATAAAAATAACGAGTTCCTCACTTCCTGGTATAAACATAATGTTCAAGTATTTAGCAAATTCAACATGACTAGATACGTAGGCTAGAATTCCTAGGGTAAGACCAATAATAGCGGAGTTTCCCGCAGCCATTCCGTCCATACCATCGTTGAGGTTGGCGCCATTGGAAACTGCTGTGATTACAAATATAGTAACAAGAACAAAAACAATCCAACCAGCAGATTGAGCTTTGTCTCCTAAAAAGGAGACAAAATCTGTGTAGTCTAAATTGTTTGACTTCATAAATGGAATTGTTGTTTTAGTTGATTTAACAAGGTCTTTTGCATGTACCACTTCAATAAAGTCTTCTCCTGTGTCTATTTCTATATTTTCTCTAATAACCACATCTGGACTAAGATATAATGTAAGTCCAACAATAAGTCCTAATCCTACTTGTCCTATTATTTTAAATTTGCCATGTAGTCCTTCTTTATTTCTCTTGAATATCTTAATATAGTCATCTATAAAGCCAAGGGTTCCAAGCCAGACAGTAGTGATTAACATTAATATCATATAAATATTATGAAGTTTACCAAGTAAAAGACAAGGTATGAGTATAGCTACAATAATGATAACGCCTCCCATGCTGGGTACACCTATTTTGTCAACACCAAAAGGGTCTATTCTTTTATCACGTTGAATTTCTGTAATTTGCTTTTTCTTAAGCAAATCAATGAATTTATCGCCCCAAATGGTGGAAATTAACAGTGCTATTATGATAGCCATTAGAGCTCTGAATGAAGTATAACTAAACATTCTTGCTCCAGGTAAATCAAACTGTTCTAGCCAATCGAATATATAATACAGCATTTTTTCTTTTATTTGGAATTAAAAATTGCGTTAACTTCTTCTCTATCATCAAAGTGATGTTTTATCCCATTGATTTCCTGATAGGTTTCATGTCCCTTTCCTGCAATTAAAACAACATCGTTAGGTTGAGCGAGGAAGATGGCTGTACGAATAGCTTCTCTTCTATTGATTATACAAAGTGTTTTTTGCTTATCTTCTGCGCTTAAACCAGCTAACATTTCCTCTGCAATGACTTGAGGGTCTTCAAATCGAGGATTGTCGGCTGTAATAATCAACTTGTTGCTTTTTTTTGCAGCCTCTTGTGCCATCAATGGTCTTTTACCCTTGTCTCTATTTCCCCCTGCTCCTATAACTGTGATAATATTGCCACGATTGACTAATATGTCTTGAATGGTTTTTAGTACATTAATAAGAGCATCAGGGGTATGTGCATAATCAACTATAACCGTTTTGTTATCAGTAGAATGAAGTGTTTCAAATCGTCCAGAAGCAGGTTTTAATGCACTAAGTGCAACTAGTACTTCATTTTCATTTTGACCTAATATAATAGCTGTACCGTATGCTGCTAGGATATTGTATGCATTGAACTCTCCACTAAATTGGACTGCTATTTCTTTGCTATTGAGTTGTAATAACATTCCATCCAGATGAGACTCGATAATCTTAACTTTGAAGTCTGTTAGTTTGCGTAGAGAGTAAGTATAAAGTTTGGCTTTTGTATGTTGTACTATTACATCACCATTTTTGTCATCTATATTTGTTAAAGCAAACGATGAACTAGGTAAAGAATCAAAAAACGATTGCTTAACCTTAAGGTAGTTTGCAAAAGTTTTATGATAATCTAAGTGGTCCCTGCTAATATTGCTGAATAGAGCACCAGTAAATAAAAGACCGCATACCCTTTGTTGATCTATTGCATGAGAACTGACTTCCATAAAAGCATATTCACAGCCTGTTAATACCATTTCATGAAGAAGTTTATTGATTGTTATAGCATCAGGTGTTGTGTGTGTTGTCTCTACTTGTCGTGCATGAATATAGTTGCAAACAGTTGATAGTAAGCCTACTTTATAGCCTAGCTTAGTAAACAAGTCATAGAGTAGGGTGGCTGTAGTTGTTTTACCATTTGTGCCAGTAATTCCTATCAGTTTTAGTTTGCTGGATGGATGATCAAAGAAAGTATCCGCCAAAAATCCTATAGACCTATTACTATCTTCAACTTGAATGTAAGTTGTATTTGGGTTTGTTTCTTTAGGTATATCTTCACAAACGATAACTGAAGCACCATTACTTATAGCCGCTTCTATAAATATGTGCCCATCTACAATCGTTCCTTTTGTTGCAATAAATAAATTATCCTTTGTGACTTTTCTCGAGTCTATTTGAAGTCCAGATACATTTTTATCTAATGAACCCTCCTTTTGTATAACTTGTATGTTGTTTATTAAATCCTTTAGTTGCATACTATACTACTATGTTAGTTTAACCTTAAACTTATGGTTTGTCCTCTCTGAGCCTTTGTTCCTTCTGCTATAGATTGATATGTTACATGTCCTACACCCGAAAGGTTTACTCTTAATCCTAATTGTTCTAATAGGAAGACGGCATCCTTAGCCCCCATACCTTTTATATTAGGAACAATGCCATTTTGAATTTCTTTACTTTTTAATGAGGTTAAGTTATCAGCCTCTTCAGCTGTGCCCCAAATACTTTTATTTTTGTTTGGTATAAAGTCTTTTGTTGTTTTAATGTTTAGTTCATTGAGGACGTATAATGTTTCCATCATTTCCCCTTTTTTTACCTTAGGTGTTATTAAACTAGTACTATCTATAGCTTCATTAATGTTCATTTTTAAATCTTTAGCGTAAACGCGTTCAGCTATTTTTTTAAATACAGGGCCACACATACTCGCAGCATAAGATCCAAAACCTGATCGTTGGATAGAAACTATACAACTGTATTTTGGTTCATCTGCTGGAAAATACCCACAAAAATTCATATTATAGTCTCTGTCATTACCTGTAGCATAACCTTTATTTCTTTTTGGAATAATAGCCGTACCCGTTTTTCCTGCTATGTCAAATTGATCTGATTTTGCGGGTTTTCCAGTACCTTCAACCACTACAAGTTTCAATAACTCTTGAATTTGTTTCAGTGTTTTATTCGATGCGATTGAAGAGTTCATTACTTCAGGCTTAAACTCTTCAATAATAGATCCATTTTTGACTACAGCTGTAACGAGCCTTGGTCTTAGCATTTTCCCATTGTTAGCTATAGCATTATAGAAGTTAAGCATATTAAGGGGTGGTATTTGAGTTTCATATCCAATACTCATCCAAGGAAGTGTAGTACCTTGAAACTCCCCTTTTTCTGGATTTTTAATGTATGGCGTACCTTCTCCTTCAATTTGGAGTTTTAAGGGTTGATCTAAACCAATTCGCTTAATACCATCGTAGAATTTTTGTTTTTTATCGTGGTATGCTTCATCTATGGGACGAGAAACTCCAATATTTGATGAATACTTAAATGCATCTCGGAGTGTTATGGTGCCATAACCACCTCTATTTCGGTTATGATCAATCATTGCAGCTCCGTGCATAATGTGGTATCCGTCTTTTGTTTCAACAGTGTCATCTAACTTTATATAGCCATCTTCTAATGCTATCAAAAAAGATACAGTCTTAAATATAGATCCAGGCTCATACATATCGCTAATTGCATTATTCTTCATTTCATAGAAGCGACCGTCACTTGCTCTAGTCATATTAACAATCGCTTTAATGTCACCTGTTTTGACATCCATTAAAACAACAGAACCTGACATAGCATTTACTTCATAAAGTTTGTCTACTAAGGCTTTCTCACAAATATCTTGCATATCAACATCTAATGTTGTAATAATGTCACAACCATCTTCTGCTGGTATATCAACCATTGCTATATATTTATTTTGTATTCTTTGACGATGAATACGCCCAGGTTTTCCTCTAAGATAATCGTCGTATGCACGCTCTATTCCATTTTTAGCTATTTTTTTATAATCTAAGTAGACATCACCTAGTGTTCTTTGGGCTAATGAACCAAAGGGGTGTTTTCTTTGGTTGCTATACATTTCTTCATGAAATCCACCAGTGTATTTTCCGAGTTTAAAAATGGGTAGTTTTTTAAGTTCTTTGTACTGTATGTATGAAATAGGTTTAGGATATAGTCGGTGGTGTCTGCTATTTTCGTTGCGGCCTTGTCTTATAATACGCTTGAAGTAAGCTGCGCTTTTATCGGGTAGGATTTTATGCATAGCTTGAGCTATTTCATCCAGATGTGCCATTAATAAGGAGTCTTTGTTGTTCTGTTTGCAAACCATAAAATCCATATATATTCTATACTCTGGTAGTGAGCTAGCCATCAGTTTTCCATCAGCTGAAAAAATATTGCCTCTATTAGGTTCTATTTCTACATTTTCTCTAACAAAGCGACTAGCTACAGCTTTCCAATAATCATTTTGTTTAAAAACAATCCAAGTAGCTTTTATAAAAACAGCAAGACCTATAACGACCATCAATAATGTTATGATGGTGTATCTATTTAGTATTTTTTGTATTGGATTTTGGACTTTCATATCATAAAAACTCTTACTTTATTAAATAAGGAGGGGTTGTAGCAGTTTCCAACTTACTAGAACCTCTTGATATGTATTCTTCTATTTTTGATTGTCGACTTTTCTCCATAAGCTCAGAGCTTTTTGTTAATGCTTCATATTTGATATCAACAAGCTCCTCTCTTAATTTTTCTATTTCCAATTGTTTATGTTGACAAGTATAGCGATTACTTATATATATGACTATCATTATAAAAATTAAGAAAAATAACCCCGCATGCTTTTTAAAAAAATCATCAGTGAGGATATCTCCTGCAATAAAAGATCTCCAGGTGTTTCTGGGTTTCTGTTTGCTGTTTTTATCTGTTTTGATTTTCATACTTTAACCTATTTTTTCTGCAATTCTTAATTTAGCACTTCTTGCTCTTGTGTTTTGCTTTAACTCTTTTTCTGTAGGAGTTATAACACGTCCTGTAATCACCTTGTATGGAGTAATAATATTCCCAAAAAAGTCTTTATCTACAATCCCCTTTACATTACCAGACCTCATTAGGTTTTTTACTATTCGATCTTCTAGCGAGTGGTAAGTAATAACAACCAACCTTCCTTCAGGTTTTAGAAGATGTTCTGCAGAAAGTAACATTTCCTCTAGTGCTAGTAGCTCTTCATTGACTTCAATACGTAATGCTTGAAACACTTTAGCTAAGTCTTTTTGTAGTCTACTTTCTTTAAATAAAGGTTTGATAATCTGAATAAGTTCTTCTATTGAGGTTATTCTGTTTTTTTCTCTCTCTCTTACCAGTAAAGACGCTATTCTTCGGCTATTTCTTAGTTCACCATATCTGAATAAAATGTCAGCCAGACTTTCTTCTGTATATGAGTTTAAGATCTCTTCAGCTGTTTTTTTTGATTTTTGATTCATTCTCATATCTAAACTTCCTCCCAGTCGAAATGAAAAACCTCTGTCTTTTTCATCAAAATGGTGAGAAGATACCCCGAGGTCAGCTAAAATTCCATCAACCTGAGTTACCCCATGATATTTTAGAAAATTCTGGATGTATCTAAAGTTGCTTCCTATAAAAGTAAAACGAGAATCATTAATCATGTTTTTTTTCGCCTCACTATCTTGATCAAAGCTATATAAATGACCTTTTGAGGTGAGCTTTTCTAATACTCCTTTGGAGTGACCACCACCACCAAAAGTGACGTCCACATAAACGCCTTCGGGGTTAATGTTCAATCCATCAATGCTTTCATTGAATAAAACAGGGGTGTGGTAAGTTTCGTTTTTATTCATCCTCTTTTATTGTTTCAGTTTTCATTAACTCCTCTATTGCTTTACCAAAATCTTCAGGTGTCATAAATGGGCTATCTATATCATCATGGGAAGCCCACAATTCAATTTTCTCATCCATTCCAATAAATCGAACTTCATTTTCAATATTTGCAAGTTGTAGATATCTTTTAGGTATTAAAACTCTACCATTTGCATCAACTGTTAGTATTTCTACGTCACTAACAAACTGTCTATAGATGAGTTGATGTTTTTTATTCCACTTATTAAGCCGTTTTTTTAGTTCTTCAAGCTCTTGATTCCATATCTCTTCTGGATAGAAAACAAGGCAATCTTGAAATATATCTTTTCGTAGAATAAGTTGCTCTTCTGCTATTTTTTTTCTAAAAATAGCAGGAATAATAACTCTTCCTTTGGAGTCAATTTTAGCTTCTATGTTACCTAAAAATCGCATGCTTTAACACCTTAATATATGTGAGAGGTAAAAATACACAATTCTCCACAATTCTCCACCTTTTACCACCTAATATTTATCAAGAAGTTTTCAACAGTTTAGGATGAGACTTTTTTAGAATCGTTTATTTCTTTTGATGTTTATGAAGGTGTTGTTTTATGGAAGATTAACTAAAGTGGGGTTGAATAGTTAAGTATTTTAAAGAGTGAAACGAGTGTGAAGGTATTTTATCAGCAAAAATTCTATGTAATTAAAAAAGATAGCTTAATTTTGCTACTTAACTATGACTTCAAAAGGATGGATAAAGAATCTTTGTTTTTAATTGATATTGACAAAATATTACAAGACAAAGCTCAGAAGTATTATAAGTACATACCTAAATTTGCTATTTCGTACTTGAAACGAATTGCTCACCAAGATGAGTTAAATGAGTTTTTGAAAAAAGTCGAGGGGAAAAAGGGTGTGGACTTTTTAGAGTCTTGTGTTTCTTTTCTCGATATGGACCTTGAGGTAGAGGGGTTAGATGAAATTCCAAATGATAAGTTATATACATTTGTTTCTAATCATCCATTGGGAGGTCAAGATGGAGTAGCATTAGGTTATATTTTAGGGGAAAAATACAATGGAAATGTTAAATACTTAGTAAATGATTTGTTGATGAATTTACAAGGTTTGGCACCATTATGTATTCCTATCAATAAGACAGGGCAGCAGTCTCGAGATTTTCCACGTATGGTAGAGGCGGGTTTTTCTTCGGAAAATCAATTGATTATGTTTCCTGCAGGATTATGTTCTAGGCGAATTGATGGTGTTATTCAAGACCTTCCTTGGTCAAAAACATTTATAACTAAAAGTGTAGAACACCAACGAGATGTGGTCCCAATTCATTTTGGGGGTAGGAATTCATACTTTTTTTATAATTTATCAACTATTTGTAAGTTTTTAGGCATAAAGTTCAATATAGCTATGTTATATTTGGCAGATGAAATGCTGAAAAATAGGCACAAGTCTTTCCGAGTTGTTGTTGGTAAACCAATACCATGGAAGATGTTTGATAATAGTAAAAAACCACAAGAGTGGGCTCAAGAAGTTAGAAAGATTGTATATCAGTTAAATAAGTGACAATACGGACACAGAATAAAAATGGAAGATATTATACAACCGATAGATAAAAGCTTAATAGTAGAGGAGTTAACGGAGAGTAAGCGTCTTCGTATGACAAATAGAAGTCAAAATGATATATATATTGTTACGGCTAAAGACTCTCCTAATACGATGAAAGAAATTGGCCGTTTACGTGAAATTGCGTTTCGTGCTGCTGGAGGTGGTACTGGAAAAGATTGCGATATTGACGAGTACGACACAATGGAAAATGGCTACAAGCAACTTATTGTATGGGACCCAGAAGACAAACAAATCATAGGGGGGTACCGTTACTTGCTTGGAACAGATGTTCAGCTTGATGAGAGTGGTGTACCTATACTAGCTACTTCACATATGTTTCATTTTTCTGATAAATTTATAACAAACTATTTACCTAAGACAATAGAACTCGGCCGATCTTTTGTTACCTTGGAGTATCAGTCAACCCGTGCAGGAAGGAAAGCAATATTTGCTTTAGATAATCTTTGGGATGGTCTTGGTGCTTTAACTGTAATCATGCCCAATGTTAAGTACTTCTTTGGTAAAGTGACGATGTATCCTAGCTATCACACAAAAGGAAGAGATATGATTCTTTTCTTTTTAAGAAAGCACTTTGCTGATAAAGACAAATTACTTTATCCTATTGAACCTCTTGATATTAAAGAAAATGAAAAAGAGTTAGAGAAGTTATTCTGTGAAGAAAACTTCAAAGATGATTATAGAATTCTTAACACAGAAATTAGAAATCTTGGGTACAATATTCCTCCATTAGTTAACGCATATATGAGTCTTAGTCCAACAATGCGTATGTTTGGCACGGCTATAAACGAGACTTTTGGAAATGTAGAAGAAACAGGTATTTTAATCACTGTCGATGAAATACTTGAAGAAAAAAGAATGCGCCATATAGAGTCATTTATAAAAGAAAATCCTAATAATTTTCAAGTTCAATCTACACAAGAAATGAGTGCTTGTTCAATTTTGAAAAAGAAGATTAATTAAGAGTGAAGTTGAGGCTTTTTAGTTAAATAGAGGGCAGGGAGGTTCCGTTAATTTTTTGGTATAGATCTAATGCAAAGACATCTGTCATTCCTGAAATATAATCCAGTACAGATTGAATTCGTTCAAACGGAGTAGAAGCGTACATATTATATTGTTTTGAAGCTCTATTTATTAATAATTTGGAGTAGGCTTTTTGAGGGTTTAATACAGCATGTATCATTAAATCTAATAGATTTGTTATGATTTTGTATCCTGCAATTTCTACATCTACAACATCCTGAGAGTTATAAATTCTTTCTTGAGCCATCTTACTACACTGCTTATATGCTGTAAGTGGTTTTTCGCTTATTGACTTTATTAAAGTTGAATTGAAACATCCTTGTAAAATTTCAGCTTCATTATTCACAAACACTTTTATGCATTCTCGTATTAAAAGACCAATGACTGACGATCTAAGATAAGCTATTTGTTCATTTGTATCTGTTATAAATTTGAAATGAGACTTCATTTCTTCTTGTCTGTTTATAGGAAAGAAGTTAAGTAAAAGTTGTTGTGTTTCTTTAACTGAAAGTATTTTTAACTTACACGCATCCTCAATATCCATTACTTGATAACAAATATCATCGGCGGCTTCAACAAGATAAACTAAGGGGTAGCGTGCATATTGAATAGGATTACTATTTAGTGATTTTATTTTAAGTTTATCAGCAATTCGCTTAAAGCTTTCTATTTCCGTATTAAAAAATCCAAACTTTTGTTTGTCAGTAGAGAGTGATGAGTAAGGGTATTTCACAATAGAGGCTAAGGTTGAGTAGGTCATAACAAAACCTCCTTTTCTTCTTCCATTGAATTGGTGGGTTAAGAGACGAAAAGCATTTGCATTTCCCTCAAAGTGAGTTAAGTCTTGCCATTCCTCTTTAGATACTAGGTTTTGTATTTTCTGACCTTCTCCCTCTGAAAAATAAGTAGCTATTGCTTTTTCTCCTGAATGTCCAAAAGGAGGATTACCTAAATCGTGGGCCAGACAAGCAGCGGAAACAATACTTCCTATTTCTGGTAAAAGTGTTTGTTCAAGTGATGGACTTTTTTCAATCAACTGTTTAGCTACATCATTGCCCAGTGATCGCCCTACACATGAAACCTCTAAGCTATGCGTTAGTCTATTGTGAACAAAAACACTTCCGGGTAGTGGAAAAACCTGTGTTTTATTTTGTAGTCGTCTAAAGGGTGCAGAAAAAATAAGACGATCATAATCACGTTGAAATTCGGATCGATTCTCTTTGTTTTTTCTTTCAAAGCTTTCTAAACCGAAGCGAGTAGTTGAAAGTAAGTTTTCCCAATTCATATAGTTCTTTTTATCGAATATTACTTCTTACCTGTCTCAATCAGTTTTAACTATTTAACGAGAAAAGCAGTGTGTTATTGAGTCAAATTGTCTATTTTCGTCATTAAATACATTGATTGAAATAGATTCTAAAAATATAAAGATAACGATTCTCTATGAAAATAAAAGTAATAAATAAATCTTCTCATCCATTGCCACAATATGAAACTGATTTATCCGCAGGAATGGATATTCGCGCAAACTTAAAAGAACCTGTCATATTAGAGCCACTGGAAAGGTGTTTAATACCAACAGGTTTGTTTTTCGCTTTACCCAAAGGCTATGAAGCTCAGATACGTCCACGTAGTGGATTAGCAATAAAAAAAGGAATAACTGTATTGAATTCTCCTGGGACTATTGATGCAGATTATCGTGGAGAATTATGTATTGTGTTAATTAATTTATCCAAAGAGGATTTTGTAGTTAATGATGGTGAGCGTATTGCTCAAATGGTAATTGCTGCTCATGAGCAACCCTGTTGGGAGCTTGTTAACGAATTAGATGAAACCGAAAGAGGAGAAGGTGGCTTTGGACATACAGGTAACAAGTGAGACTATGCAAGATGTAAAAAATGAAATAGTAAATAAATACAATGTTTTTTTGTGGATTGCTCTTCTCTTTTTCTTTTATTATCCTGGAGCATTAATAGCTAAGGATGCTTTAGGTTATAAAGAGATAAAAATGGGACTTGTGTCGACAGAGTTGCAACAAAAACATGATTATTTTTACCTAGAAGGATTGAATCAAAAGTTTAAAGGCAACTATGATGTTGCTTACGATTTGTTTTCGTATTGTACCTCTTTAGTTAAACAACCTGCAGCAATGTATGAGTTGGCTATGTTGGAAGCTCAAATGGGTGATTTTGATAAAGCACTTCAGGGTATTGAGCAAGTTGTTGCAATGGATTCAACAAATTATTGGTATGCTCAGACTTTAGTGGGTTTATATCAACAACAAGGTAAACAGGAGGAAGCGATTCAATTAACTGAGAATATGATAGAGTGGTTTCCTGAGAAAATGGATATGCTTTTTGCTTTGCTTGATCTTTATAATCAGTCTGAAAGTTACGATAAAATGCTATTAGTACTCGACCGTTTAGAGGATAAATTAGGTAAATCTGAACAAATGAGTATGGAGAAGTTTCGAATCTATTTACAGTTTGAAGACGAAGAAAAAGCTTTGGCTGAAATTGAGGCTCTAGTAAGTGAGTATCCTAGTGATTTGCGTTATAAAGTATTGCTAGGTGATGTTCTGTTGCAGATTGGTAAAAAAGAAGAAGCTTATTCTATTTACGAGAAGGTTATAACTGAAGAACCTAGTAATGTTATGGCTCTTCTTTCTTTGGCTACTTATTATGAGCAAGAGGGTAATAGTGAGAAGTATGATGAGCAAATAGACTTATTACTAGGCAATGAAAAAGTATTGCCCGAAATTAAAATAAGTATTCTTAGAATGATTATTTCTAAAGGTGATACTAGTGAAGCAGATAGTCTAAATATTGCAAATGCATTTGATAAAGCACTTCAAGCAAACTTAGAGGAAGAGCAGATACCTCTCTTTTATGCTCAATATTTGTTGTCCAAAAAAGATAATCAAAAAGCAAAACCACTATTAAGAAAAGTGCTACATATTAATCCTTTGAATAAGGCCGCACGGATGATGTTGTTAGGTGTTGCTGTACAAGATAACGATTTTGAAGAGGTTATTAACATATGTGAGCCAGGTATTATTGCTACTCCTGAAACGATAGAGTTTTATTTTTACCTTGCTATTGCTTATAATCAATCAAACCGATTAGAGGAAACTATTGATGTGATTAAAAAGGCGTTACAACAAGTCGATGAGTCAACACCTAAAGAGGTGACCTCTGATTTTTACTCTATTATGGGGGATGTATATCATCAGTTAAATCAAATAGAGAAATCTTTTGCTGCTTATGATTCAGCACTCATCTATTTTGATGAAAATATAAGTGTCCTAAATAATTATGCTTATTTTTTATCAGTAGAAAATAGAGAATTAGATAAAGCTGAGGAAATGAGCTATAAAGCAATAAAAGCTGAGCCTAAAAATTCAACTTTCTTAGATACCTATGCATGGATATTGTTTCAAAAGAAAAACTATGTAGAAGCAAAGATTTATATTGATGATGCTTATAAAAATGGGGGTGATAAAAATGATGTTGTAGTTGAACACTGTGGAGATATCTATTTTTTTAATGGAGATAAAGAGCAAGCTGTAGAGTTTTGGAAGGAGGCTGAAGAGTTGGGTGGGGATTCAAAGTTATTAAAAAAGAAAATTAAGAAGAAAAAGTATTTTACTAAATGAAGAATTTAGTTTCATATCGCTTCGTGTTTTATTTAGGTGTTTTTGTTTTTTTTATATCATGTAGTACGTCTCATCAGCTGTTTCCTATGCATGAATTGAAAGAGGTACCTTCTTTATCCTCTCGCGTAGAAACCTTTTATTGGGATGATACACTTAAGAAGAAACAAAAGGCTCGTGGTGTTATGCGATGGGTAAAAGGGTGTAAGATACAATTATCATTTAGAGTGCCTTTTGTGCAGTCTGAGGCGATGCGAGTAGAGTTTTCCCCTACTAAAATAGAACTATTTAATAGGCTTGATAAGGAGTATGTGGAGCTATCCTATGTAAAACTGAAAGGTGTATTTCCCCAATTAGTGAGTTTTGAAGAGTTGGAGGAAATCCTTTATCTGACTTTGCAGTCTGGTAAAAAAGGTAAAATTAGTGGTGATAAATTAGGGCTTTCTGCTTTTAGTGGGTATGATTTATTTATAGAGCGTGTAAACCTAGAGCCTATTGAGCTATTTCAAACGAAAGTACCAAAGAGTTATAATTGGGTTAGTGAAGATGATTTTATAAATCAAATAAATCTTTATGAATAATAAAGCGCTATTCACAGTATTGTTTTGTTTAGTTTTTCCTCTATCATTGGTAGGACAGACTAGTGATTTCATAAAAGAGCTGGAGCGTCAACGAAAGGTGATCCAGCGGCAGATACAAGAAACTGAAAACCTGCTAAAAACAACAAAAAAAGATGTGGGTGGGCAACTTAATAGTTTGGCCACACTCTCAGGACAAATTGAAGAGAGAAAGCGTTTGATTTTACAGCTAAATGCTGATGTTGATGCATTAGAGAATGAGATATCTTCATTGAATCATCAATTAGTCGAATTGGAAAATGAATTAAAGATCAAACGGGATCATTATGCTAAATCTGTTAGATACTTACAAAAGAATCGTACAATTCAAGATAAATTAATGTTTATATTTTCCGCCGAATCTTTAGCTCAAACCTATAGAAGAATGCGTTATGTTAAAGAGTATGGAATGCATCAGCAAAAACAAGGGGAGGAAATATTGCTGAAGCAAAAGGAGATTACAGGGAAGAAGTTAGAGTTAGAGAAGACACGTCAGACAAAAAGGGCTTTAATTATTGCACGTCAAGATGAAGCAGCTAAACTAGAAAAACAAGAAAATCAAAAGCGGACTTTAGTTGGTAGTTTACAGCGTAGACAAAAGGACTTGCAGAAAGAAGTTAATAAAAAACGTGCTGAAGCAAATAAGCTAAATGATAGAATTGATAAGTTAATAGAGGAGGAGTTGGAAAAGGCAAGGAAAATTGCAGAAAAAGAAAGGAAAAAAGAAGTAAAGAAAGAAGATAAAGAAAAAGTTATAGAAAAGACACCTATGGGTGAATTTATAATGACTCCTGCAGATCAACGTTTGTCTGGTAGTTTTGTTAATAATCGAGGACGCTTGCCAATTCCTATTTCTACTCCTTATATAATAGTTAGTCGTTATGGACAATATAATGTGGAGGGGTTAAGGAATGTCAAGTTAGATAATAAGGGAGTTGATATTCAGGGTCAACCTGGGGCTGAGGCTCTTTCTGTATTTTCGGGTAAGGTGGCTGCTGTTTTCGAATTTAATGGATTGTTTAATATTTTAGTTAGGCATGGAAATTATATTTCTGTTTACTGTAATTTATCTCAAGCTTTTGTTAAATCCGGAGATGAGGTCAGTACAAAACAAAAACTAGGAAAAATTTACTCGGATGAAAGTGATAATAGTCGCACTATTCTTCATTTTCAATTACGAAAAGAAACAGTAAAATTAAATCCAGAACTTTGGTTAGTGCGATAACTTTTAATTCTTAGTTATAGCACTTTAATCGTAGTTTAGTCAAACTAATTATTTGACTAGGGCAAGTGGCTGGTTTGCCTAGGGCAAGTG
>JAAYSY010000039.1 GCA_012518235.1 Bacteroidales bacterium | reverse complement strand
GTCGTTACGCAAGCAATTACTGCGAATAAAAAAGTCGTTATTTTTTCATTGTTTTAGTTTTATGAGCTTATCTCCTAACAAAGCTCTGTTTGCATTTACTTTGTAGAGTGTTGGAGATAATTAATTTATTACTAATAAAAACACTCGGAATATTACAACAAGTTACAACTCATATTGTTTTGAAATTTTAGCAAAATATTGAAAATGCATTTCTTATATGTGAAAGTTTAACTTCTCTGTATTTATTAGATCTATATAGAGTAGAGGTTAAGAGTTATGGAATAAATGATTATGTTTGCGCGATTTTGATAAAACAATTATGGAAAACTACTACAATCCAAAAGAAACAACATTGAGTTTTTTGTCCTCTGTGAAGGCGAAAATAGAAATCCCTATAGCCCAGTTTAGTTTACTTGCTATATTAGGAGGGGCATTTATAGCGTTTGGCGGCTTATTGTCTATTATGGTGTCAGGAGGAATGCCAGGATTTGGGGCAAATAATCCAGGACTAGTACAACTTATAGCAGGTGCTTTATTTCCTGTTGGATTAATTATGGTTTCTATTACAGGAGCAGATTTGTTTACTAGTGATTGTGCTGTATTTACTTTAGCCACTCTTAAGAGAGAAGTAAATTATAAACTCTTTGTTAAATATCTTATTTTATCCTATGTGTTTAACTTTGTAGGAACACAAATAGTAGCTTTTTTATTAACCTATCAAGTAGGTTTTATGCAAACAAATCCTTGGGCGGACTATTTTCATCTTTATGCTGAAAAGAAGGTGCATCAAGGTTTTTCTACTGTGTTTTTAAAAGGTATAGGAGCCAATTGGTTAGTTTGTTTAGGAATGTTTATGGGTTATTCGGCGAAAGACATTATCGGAAAATGTATTGGCATTTGGATTCCCGTAATGTTGTTTGTGACCTTAGGCTATGAGCATTCAATAGCTAATCTGTTTTTTATTCCAACTGCTATTTATACAGGTGCAGATATCGCTGTTTACGATTTTATATTAAAGAACTTACTTCCATCTACAATTGGAAATTTTATAGGAGGAGCTGTTTTTGTTGGAATGGCATATTGGTATCTTTATTTGAAGTCCGAACAAAATGTGTGATAGAAGTTTCTTTATTTCTATTTAGAACTAAATAATATAATAAAAAGAGCTCTCGAGAAATTTCTCGAGAGCTCTTTTTATTGTTATACATGTAGTTGTCTAGTATAGAGACCCCTATATTACTCCCACTCAATTGTTGCTGGTGGTTTTGAACTGATATCAAAAGTAACACGATTGATTCCTTCAACTTTATTGATGATATCATTGGAAACTTGTTCCAAAAACTCATAAGGGAGTTTAGTCCAAGTTGCAGTCATAGCATCTACAGAGTTTACAGCACGAAGAGCCACAGCTCTTTCATAGGTGCGTTCATCATTAGATACTCCTACGGCTTGTACAGGAAGTAAGATGACACCTGCTTGCCAAACTTTATCATATAATCCCCAATCTCTTAGTCCTTGAATAAAAATATGATCAGCCTCTTGTAAGATCTGAACTTTTTCAGGAGTGATATCCCCTAAAATGCGAACACCTAAGCCTGGTCCAGGAAAAGGATGTCTTGATATAAGATGATCTTCCATACCCAATGCATGTCCGACTTTTCTAACTTCATCCTTGAAAAGTAAGCGTAAAGGTTCACAAAGCTTAAGATTCATTTTTTCTGGTAATCCACCCACATTATGATGGCTTTTAATCACTTTACCAGTTATGGATAAAGATTCAATTACATCAGGATAAATTGTTCCTTGCGCTAGCCATTTAACATTTTCAATTTTATGAGCCTCTTCATCGAAAACCTCAATAAAATTTCTACCTATAATCTTCCTTTTTTCCTCTGGATCTACTACGCCAGCTAAATCGGTGTAGAATTTTTCACTAGCATCTACACCAATAACATTCAGATTTAAGTTCTCATAGTCTATTAAGACATTCGAAAACTCATTTTTTCGTAAAAGACCATGATTAACAAAAACACAGATCAAGTTTTTGCCAATGGCTTTATTAAGCAATACTGCTGTAACAGAAGAATCAACACCTCCACTTAATGCTAGTACTACTTTATCATTACCCAACTCTTCTTTTAATTCAGCGATGGTATGCTCAATAAAAGATTCAGGAGACCAGGTTTGTTTACATCCACAAATATCAACTAAGAAGTTTTTTAATATTTGATTACTCTCTGAAAATTCAGGAGCAATAGGATCAAAACAAATTCCCCATACTTTGTTCTCTGCATCTTGATAAGCAACAGGAACCCCTTTGTATTCTGCTAGTGGGGTTAGGCTTGTAGGTAGCTCTTGAATTTTATCTGTTACATTTAAGGTGGTTTTTATTGAGCCTGTTAACCCGTTGAATAAAGCATTATTATTCTCTTCTAAAAGAATAGTACTCATATCATCGTGTGTAGAAGGCACAACAATAGCTCCTTTTTCTTTTGCTAAAAGATTTGCTCCATACTCAATAGCAAGTACAGGATATTTCCCATAAAAGTTGGAAATATCAGAAGTAAAAGCTTGAGGGTCAGCTACCGATAAAGGAGAACCAGATAATATCACTCCTTTGATGGAAGCGTCGTTTTTAGGAAATTTGTTGTAAGCTACAATTTCACAATATACATCTAGTTCACGAATTCTTCGTCCCAGTAGTTGTGTGTCTGCTGCTCCGAAGTCTAGAATAAGAATTTTTTCTTGCACTGGTTTTATATGTTTTAAGATGTAAAAGTTATTTTTTCTCTTTTAAGAGATCTCTAATTTCAGATAATAATACCTCTTCTTTAGAAGGTTCTGGAGGAGTTGTAGGTTTTTCTGGCTCTTTGTGTTTAAACTTATTTATAAACTTCACAAAAAGGAAAATAGAGAAAGCAATGATTAAAAAGTCAAAAACATTTTGAAGAAAGTTGCCATAATTTAATGTTACAGCGGCAACAGTCTCAACTCCATCTTCTAAAATTGCAGGTTTTAAAACCCATTCTAAATCAGTAAACTTTACACCCCCAACTAATAGTCCAATAGGAGGCATTATAACATCCGATACAATAGAGGATACAATTTTACCAAAAGCACCTCCAATAATCACACCGACCGCCATGTCAACAACGTTACCGCGCATAGCGAAGTCTTTAAACTCTTTCAAAAATGTACTTTTACCCATAAGATTTTGTATATTAACTATCAAATAATATGCAAATATAAAATATTTCTGTATTTTTGCATTGCGTTTAGGATGTAAAGTATTTAAGTTTAAAACTTTATATTGAATAATATATTACAAAATCCTTAAAAAAATTAAACAAAATGATTAAAGTAGGTATTAATGGGTTTGGCCGTATCGGACGTTTTGTCTTCCGTGCAGCTCAAACAAGAGATGACATTCAAATTGTAGGTATTAACGACCTTTTACCAGTAGATTATTTAGCATACATGCTTAAATATGATACAATGCATGGCCAATTTGATGGAACTGTAGAAGTTGACGCTGAAAAAAACCAACTTATCGTTAATGGTAAACCAGTTCGCGTTTCTGCTGAAAAAGACCCAGCAAACTTGAAATGGGATGCTATTGATGCTGAATATGTAGTTGAATCAACAGGATTCTTCTTGACAAAAGAAAAAGCACAAGCTCACGTTGATGCTGGTGCTAAATATGTTGTTATGTCTGCACCCTCAAAAGACGATACTCCAATGTTCGTTTGTGGTGTGAATGAAAAAACTTATGCTGGACAACAATTTGTTTCTAATGCATCTTGTACTACGAACTGTTTAGCTCCTTTAGCTAAAGTGTTACACGATAAATTTGGTATTACTGATGGCTTAATGACTACTGTTCACGCAACAACTGCTACTCAAAAAACAGTTGATGGTCCTTCAATGAAAGATTGGAGAGGTGGTCGTGCTGCTTCTGGTAATATTATACCTTCATCAACAGGTGCTGCTAAAGCTGTAGGAAAAGTTATTCCTGCATTAAACGGAAAATTAACAGGTATGTCTATGCGTGTTCCTACTCTAGACGTTTCTGTTGTTGACTTAACAGTTAACCTAGCTAAACCAGCTGCTTACGAAGAAATTTGTAAAGTAATGAAAGAAGCTTCAGAAGGTGAATTAAAAGGTATCTTAGGTTATACCGAAGATGCTGTAGTTTCTTCTGATTTCATTGGTGATACTCGTACTTGTATCTTTGATGCAGAAGCTGGTATTGCTTTAACTGATACTTTCGTTAAAGTTGTTGCTTGGTATGATAATGAGATAGGTTATTCTAACAAAGTGTTAGACTTAATCGCTCATATGGCTGAATACAACAAATAATTCAAAACTGAATTAGTATTAAATATTGAAAAGAGGATGTGTTAATGCATCCTCTTTTTTTTATATACTATGTTAATTTGCTCTTTTAGATAAGGCTATCCCCTAAATTTTTCCCAATTTTGTGTTATTATAAAACAATCTAAGTCTAACAATGAAAATGCGTAAACTAGTATTCACTTTATTATTTTTTACTGTAATGAATATGCTACAAGCACAAAATCCTTTTTTTGAGAAGTATAATACACCACATGGTACGGTTCCTTTTCATTTGATTAAAAATGAGCACTTTGAACCTGCTGTGTCAGAAGGAATTCAACAACACCTAAAAGAAATAGATGCTTTAGTTACTAATCCTGAGGTTGCAAACTTTGAAAATACGATTTTAGCTTTAGAGCAATCTGGAAAACTTCTAGATCGAGTAATTACTGTTTTTGGTAATTTAAGAAGTGCTGAAACAAATGATGAATTACAGCAAATAGCTCAAAATATTATTCCTTTATTAAGCGATCATAGTAATAATATAAGTCTAAATGAAGGTTTATTTAAGCGTGTAAAAGCTGTTTATGAGAATAAAAGCACTTTGAATTTATCTAAAGAAGAAGAGAAGCTATTAGATGATACCTACGATAGTTTTGTTCGCCAAGGAGCTAATTTGCAAGGCGAAGCGAAGGAGAGGTATAGAGAGCTTTCTAAACAACTGAGTATCCTATCCATGCAATTTGGAGAGAATAACTTAAAAGAGATGAACGACTATCAGTTGGTGTTAACAAAAGAATCTCAACTTAAAGGTCTTCCAGAAAACATAATAGAGGCTGCTGCAGAGACAGCAAAAGAAAAGAATCTTGATGGATGGGTATTCACTCTTCATGCTCCAAGTTATCGCCCTTTTATGGAGTACTCTGATTGCAGACAGTTGCGTGAGAAGCTTTATAGAGCGTATAATACCTTGTGTACTCGTGATAATGAGTATAATAATGAAGGGATTGTTCGTGATATAGCTAACTTAAATATGGAATTAGCTCAATTGTTAGGCTATCCAAATTATGCAGCTTATCGTTTAGAAAAGAGAATGGCAGGTAATAGTGAAAATGTCTATCGTTTATTAAACGAATTGTTAGATGCTTATAAACCTGCAGCTCAGGACGAGGTTAATGAAGTTGAGCGATTAGCTCATGATGAACAAGGTACTGATTTTGTTTTGATGCCTTGGGATTGGAGTTACTATTCAAATAAGCTTAAAAATAAGAAATTTGATCTAAATGATGAGATGCTACGTCCATACTTTGAATTGAGTAATGTCAAAAAAGGTGTGTTTGGCTTAGCTACTAGATTATATGGCATAACATTTAAAGAAAATAGTGAGATTCCTGTTTATCACCCAGATGTAAATGCCTATGAGGTATATGACAAAGATGGTTCTTATTTAGCAGTTTTGTATACTGATTTTCATCCTCGTGAAGGAAAGAGGTCAGGTGCATGGATGAGTAGCTTTAAAGGACAGTGGATTGATCCAACAACAGGGGAGAATAGTCGCCCCCATATAACGTTAGTGATGAACTTCACTAAACCTACAGCTAATAAACCAGCATTATTGACTTTTGATGAAGTAAACACGTTTTTACATGAATTTGGTCATGCTTTACATGGGATTTTTGCCAATACTACTTTCGAGAGTTTAAGTGGGACAAGTGTTTATCGTGATTTTGTAGAATTACCCTCTCAGTTAATGGAAAATTTTGCAACAACTAAGGATTTCTTAAATACTTTTGCTACACATCATGAAACAGGAAAAGTTATTCCTGATGAATTGATTCAGAAAATCATTGATTCATCTAACTTTAATGTTGCTTATGGCTGTTTACGTCAATTAAGTTTTGGGCTTTTAGATATGGCTTGGTATACATTAGAAAAACCTTATAGAGGTTGTGTTAAGACATTTGAGAAAGAGGCCTGGTCTAAAACTCAATTATTACCCGAGTTAGAAGAAACTAGTATGAGTGTTCAATTCTCTCATATTTTTGCAGGAGGATATGCTGCTGGATATTATGGGTATAAATGGGCAGAGGTTTTAGATGCTGATGCGTTCTCTTTATTTAAGGAAAAAGGTATATTTAATCAGGATGTAGCGACTTCTTTTAGAGAAAACATATTATCAAAAGGAGGAACAGAGCATCCAATGGAGCTGTATAAGCGATTTAGAGGTCAAGAACCTACTATTGATGCTTTATTGATACGTAACGGAATAAAAAAATGAAGATAAAGAGTGCCACCTTATTGTTTTTGATATTGTGTGTATTTACGGCATGTAATAATTCGGATGATGTGATGGATATTCTCACGAATAAAACATGGAAGTTAAATACCATATTTTATCAAGGCAAGCCTGACTATAGCTATTGGATGGATGCTACAGGCAAGCTTGATAAAAATGCACTAGATGAGTCTGTTAAGAAAAAAGGAGAAAAGGGCTTTGTCGTTACTTTTGACGGAGCAAGAGTAGGAAGTGTTGTTTCAGGTACTTTTTCTGGACAAGGCTATAATTCTAAATTTAGAGGAAAGTGGTCCGCTGATGAAGATAATAGACGCATGGTAATTACAGAGTATCAAGTGGAAGGAAGTGATAGCGATGTTCTAGCAAAAGCTTTTATAAATGGAATGAAAAATGTGTTTTCTTATAGAGGGAACTCCGACACCAATAATCTGCATTTGAACTTTAAAGAAGGTGAATTAACAAAATATATGTCTTTTACTATATTAAGAGAATGAACGAGGAGAGAGAAAAACAAAGAGATTTAGACTCACGTTATATGCGCATGGCTATGATATGGGCTGAGAACTCCTATTGTATCCGCCGAAAAGTTGGAGCCTTAATCGTTAAGGATAAAATGATAATATCCGATGGTTATAATGGAACCCCTTCTGGTTTTGAGAATATATGTGAAGATGAGAACAATCGAACTAAACCATATGTTCTTCATGCAGAAGCTAATGCAATTACTAAAATTGCACGTTCTAACAATAGTAGTGATGGAGCAACGTTGTATGTTACCGCAGCACCTTGTATAGAGTGTTCAAAGCTGATTATTCAAGCTGGAATTACCCGATTAGTCTATGGAGAGAAGTATCGTTTAGATGATGGGGTAAAACTACTCGAACGTGCGGGTATTGAAGTTGTTTTTCTTGATGTGAAAACTGATTTTTAGGATATAACTATAATAGATTAGAAAGAAAATATGAAGTTTAATAGAGGCTATCGTTTAATTCCTATTATTATTGCTGTAAGTGTGGTTCTTGGTGTTTTTATTGGGAATTTTTATTCTAGACGTTCATCTGGAAAACAGATGGGAGTTTTTAATACAAATTCAAATAAAATAAATGCTTTGTTGCGTATTGTTGAAGAGCAATATGTCGATACTATTGATATGAATACTATAGTAGAAGATGTTTTGCCAAATATATTGGCAGAGCTTGATCCTCACTCAATGTATATCCCAGCAAAAAATCTAGAGGCTGTTAACTCTGAGTTGGAGGCTAGTTTTAGTGGGATAGGGGTAGCTTTTACTATACAAAATGATACGATACATATAAATAGTGTAATTCAAGGAGGACCTTCAGAAAAAGTAGGTTTACTTCCAGGAGATAGAATTGTCACTGTGAATGATAGTCTTTTTGTTGGAGATAAGGTGGATAATGAAATCGCTATGAGTACGCTAAAAGGTCCCAAAGGAACTGAAGTAAAGGTGGGAGTAAAAAGGCGTTCAGAAGAGGAATTATTACATTTTAATATTGTTCGAGACGATATTCCACAGCAAACTATTAATGCTACTTACATGATTAATAATGACTGGGGATATATTCAAATTACAAAATTTGGACAAACAACTTATATTGAGCTTTTAAGTTCTATTGCTAAGTTAAACCATCAAAAAAGTAAAGGATTAATAATAGACTTGCGTGGGAATACAGGAGGGTTTATGGAACCTGCTATACGTGCTGCAAATGAGTTTTTAGAGCAAGGAAGGTTGATTGTTTATGCTGATGGAAGAAAGTTTCCTCGTATGGATGAATTTGCTGATGGAACAGGTAGTTGCCAACGAGTTCCTTTAGTTGTTCTTGTAGATGAAGGATCAGCTTCGGCTAGTGAGATTTTTGCAGGTGCTATTCAAGATAATGATCGGGGGTTTGTTGTGGGAAGAAGAACTTTTGGTAAAGGTTTAGTTCAACAGCCCATTGCCTTTAGCGATGGGTCAGGACTTCG
>JAAYSY010000244.1 GCA_012518235.1 Bacteroidales bacterium | reverse complement strand
GGCATGATGATAATGCGTTGTCCAGCTTTTACTATTAAGTTTTTAATCATGTTGGCCCCTTGTGGAGCCGTAGGATATCCACCCGAGGTGAGTATCCTATCAAACCCTAAGTCAATTACATCTTCAAGTGAAAGAGGTAAGTCCTTGCAGCGATCGAATGCACGATGAAACGTGGTTTTCATATTGTATTGATGGGCTATGGATAAAAGTCGAGTGTTTTTTTCTTTGTCAACATTTCCATTGGGTGTTAATATTCCGAAGACAACCCCATCGCACTTGTTTTTTCCACAGAAATGAATATCATTTATCATGATCTCTATTTCTTTGTCACTATATACAAAATGGCCTGGTCGGGGACGAATTAAGACATAAAGCTCAATTGTTAGGTTTTGTCTTGCTAGAGAGATAGTCCCAGGAGATGGAGTAGTACCTCCTTCAGTCAGGTTGTCACAAAGTTCTATGCGTGTGGCACCAGCTTGTTGTGCAACAAGTGCCGATTGGAGTGAGTCTGCACAAATTTCAAGTTGTATCATCCTTATTATTAGATTGTTTCTATACAAATGTAGGTTAAAGAGGTGTTTTTCACAAACTCTTTCTCTTAAAATAACGAGTGTTCTAATATATATGGTATACTAATTTTATTGTGCACATAAAGTCATTTGAATGAAAAAGAAATACTGCCTATTTGGCATAAATGTAAAAGATAATGCGACATTAGGACTTTGGCACAACATTTGTTTTTAATAAGATGGAAACAAAAGAGACAACGTAATCGCTGTAAGCTTTTGAATAATTAGAATAATAAATAAACAATTAAAAATAAGAATAAAATCATGGGAAAAATTATTGGAATTGATTTAGGAACTACAAACTCGTGTGTTGCTGTATTTGAAGGTAACGAGCCTGTAGTAATTACTAATGATGAGGGAAAAAGAACAACCCCTTCTATTATAGGTTTTGATGGAGATGAGCGTAAGGTGGGTGATCCAGCTAAACGCCAAGCTATAACTAATCCTGAACGTACAGTATCGTCTATCAAACGTTTCATGGGTGAATCTTGGGATCAAGTTCAAGGTGAAATATCAACAGTGCCTTATAAAGTAGTAAAGGGTGATAATAATACACCACGTGTTGATATTGATGGTCGCTTATATACACCCCAAGAATTATCGGCTATGATTCTTCAGAAAATGAAGAAAACAGCTGAAGATTATTTAGGACAGGAAGTAACTGATGCTGTAATTACAGTACCTGCTTATTTCTCAGACTCACAACGTCAAGCAACTAAAGAGGCAGGTCAAATTTCAGGGTTAAATGTAAAACGTATTGTGAATGAGCCTACAGCTGCTGCTTTAGCTTATGGACTAGATAAAGTTCATAAAGACATGAAGATTGCAGTCTTTGACTTAGGTGGTGGTACCTTTGATATATCTGTGTTAGAATTCGGAAGTGGAGTTTTTGAAGTTTTATCTACAAATGGTGATACTCATTTAGGTGGTGATGACTTTGACCAAGTAATTATAAATTGGTTGGTAGAAGAATTCAAGAAAGATGAAGGGGCCGATTTAACGAAAGACCCTATGGCTATGCAACGTCTGAAAGAAGCTGCAGAGAAGGCTAAAATAGAGTTATCTTCGACAACAAGTACAGATATTAATCTTCCATACATTATGCCTGTTGATGGAGTACCAAAGCACTTAGTGAAGAAAATTACTCGTGCTAAATTTGAAGCTTTAGCTCACGAATTAATTCAAAGATGCTTAGGTCCTTGTCAAAAAGCAATGAGTGATGCAGGATTGAGTAATTCAGATATTGATGAAGTTTTATTAGTAGGTGGATCAACTCGTATACCAGCTATACAAAAATTAGTAGAAGATTTCTTTGGACAAGCTCCCTCTAAAGGCGTTAATCCAGATGAGGTAGTAGCATTAGGTGCTGCTGTTCAAGGTGCTGTATTAAGTGATGACATTGAAGGTGTTGTATTATTAGATGTTACTCCATTATCAATGGGTATCGAAACTCTTGGTGGAGTTATGACTAAATTGATTGATGCGAATACAACAATACCTGCAAGAAAAACAGAAACCTTTTCTACGGCCGCAGATAATCAGACTGAAGTTACTATTCATGTACTTCAAGGAGAGCGTCCTATGGCTAATCAAAATAAGTCAATTGGACAGTTTAACTTAACAGGAATTTCTCCTGCTCCACGTGGAGTACCTCAAATTGAAGTTTCTTTTGATATTGATGCGAATGGTATATTGAAAGTGTCAGCTAAAGATAAAGCAACAGGTAAGGAGCAAAGTATCCGTATTGAAGCTTCTTCTGGCTTGAGTAAAGAGGAAATAGAGAAAATGAAAGCAGAAGCTGCAGCTAATGCTGAGGCTGATGAAAAAGAGCGTCAAAAAATAGATAAATTGAATCAGGCAGATAGCTTAATTTTCCAAACTGAAAAGCAATTAACTGAACTAGGTGATAAGTTACCTGCTGACAAGAAAGGACCTATTGAAGAAGCGCTTAATAAGTTAAAAGAAGCACATAAATCTCAAAATTTAGATGCGATTGATGGTGCAATGGCTGAATTAAATACTGCATTTCATGCTGCTAGCGAGGAGATGTATGCTCAAAGTGGACAAGCAGGAGCTCAACAACCAGGAGCAGGTCAAGCGGGCCCATCGGATGCCGGTAATAAAGGTGATAACGATAATGTTCAAGATGCTGACTTTGAAGAAGTGAAGTAATT
>JAAYSY010000243.1 GCA_012518235.1 Bacteroidales bacterium | reverse complement strand
TCAATGCTAGTGATGGGACAATTCTAATTTGATATATCTTAGAATTAATGACATCAAGTTTAACTCGAAAGTACGAGTAAAAGCTAGATGTATTATTTTATCGAAAAAAGTTATTTTAAAACTAATATTAATGTTCTCTTTATGTGTATGGAAGAGGTGTTATGAAAATAATAACCAATCAATTCAGGTTTTGGAGCCCTATAATTATAAGTTGTTTGCTATAAAATAGTATTCATTCTTTTATGAATTTTACGTATTCTCATAAAGAACAGAAATCTTAAGTTTACAACCCCTATGAGTAGAGTAAATGAAGAGAGAAGTGTCAAAGATATGTATCATTTTATTTATAGCTAGAGCTGCCTTACTAAAAAATATATAGTGCCCGAGCTTGGAATAAATTTATTTTTTCACCTGCTGCTAAAGGGGTGTGTTTCCCGAGTTTTATATATGAGTAGTTTAATTTAAAAGAAATATAATTATTTAATTGATAGTTAACAGCTAACGACCAATCACTTGATCGTCCACCAAATATATTAGATTTATTACAGTTTAAGTCGGTATAATTATAGCGCAATGCAACTTCTAATTCTTTAGGTTTTCTTTTACCTGGTCGAGCTCTGTCTGATGAATAAGTATAAGAGTCACCCAGTATGAGGTAGCTTAACTGTGCATAAACTCCATTAGCTTGATAGCTCGTTAAACCTAAATGTCTTTTAATAGTAGAGTGAAAATATTCTCCTTGAAAAGCAATAGGTCCATAAGCACTAAGAAGCTCAATGGTATATTTTGCTTGATAGTTAGCATTTGTTATTGTAGCACTAAGAAAGTCTTTCTTTTTAACTTGAGTAAGCAAAGGACTACTATAGATTATTTCTTTTGGATTTTTCTTATTTGTTTCTTCGTCAATCCCATTAGCATCAGCTTTTCTATAAGAGCCGGCTAATCCTATGTGAAAAAATGAACCAGCTTTTTGTATAGGATTGAATACTATGCGTGATGTTATAGAATATCCATCGTCACCCTCATATTTATTTTTCATACTTTTTCCATCTCCAAAAAAGCCGATTTCGTTCCAAAAAAAAGGATTGTAGTGAGTGTAGGATATGCCTAATTTTCTACCCGGTTTAAAGGCTTCTGTGGAAACACTACTCGTAAAAAACTTCGTTTAGATGCTCCTTGTATGGCTTCTAAACCAAAAGGTTCTAAAAAATGTCCAATAGTGAGCAGTGATTTTTTTGTGAAATGATATTTAACATATACATCTTTAGGGGTTAACTTCTCATTTGTAAAAGATATATCTATTTTCAATTTCCATTTATCATAATCAGATTTTATCCCTAAACGAATATTTGAAAATGCTACTCCATTACTTAGTTCTGTTTTATCTTCTATAAACAAGGCAGCATCCATAGTTATACGTCCTGTTGGTGTAACCAATAGTTTAGGGGGTGTTTCTTTATTTATACTATATATGCGTTGTGTTTGTGTATTAATTACTAGGAGTAAAACAATAAAAAAGTAATATTTAATATGATTCACGATAATGTTATCTTTTAAGAAGTCTAAAGTTACTTTTGTTTTCTTGATGAGTAAAGGATTATTTTAAAATATAAGTTAAAATTATATATCTGTGTTTTATTCTAATTGGCTAATTGAGGAATACTTGAATGATGATTAAATATAAATAGACCTGTTTTGTGAAAACTATATTTCATTTATTGGGCTTAAAATAGGAATAATGATATGGTAAATAGGAAAACTATGAATCAGAACATGCATTACGTGCCACTTGGTGAAGAATATTATTTTTTCTTTAGTGTTTTTAATGCTTTTAGAAGAGGGTCTTGGAGATGACTATAAAAAGTTTACTATTAAGGAAGTATAAAGATTTATATAGACTTATGGTATGTTATGATTAAATATCGTATTACTTTTCATACTATTTAAGTAAATAGAAAAGAACTAGTTTATAAGGGGTGAAATTAGTATTAAGAATGGATGTGAAATAATATAACAAAAAATGAAAGACATGAGCTTGATCTAATACCGAGCTCATATATCTTAAAAATTGATTTATAATTTGTTTAACATTTCGGTAGCAAAATATTGAGAAATCATTTTAAAATTTATTCAAATGCTAGATTTCCGAAAAAAACAGGAAGGTGAAAGTCAGGAGTAGGACTATCAATTTTATTCCAGGATATAAAATGAGGCGTTTTTAGATCATCACCACATTTGTAAAAATTTCCCTTTGCTACTACTTTTGATAAGTTTTCTATCTTGTTTAAGTGAAATACTTCACTAGGAATAATTAAAGATAGTTCCCATATGTCTTCATCAGATTGAATAGCTTGTGTACCTAAACTAGACCATCTTTTAACTTTTGATACAAACTCTTTTGGTACACGTCCTCTATTATGTCTGTTTTTTCCAGTTCCGATTAGCATTTTTCCTATGCAGTTAGTTTCAATATTGTAGTAGGTAGAGTCATCAAAAGCAACAAAAAATTCAACACATGAATCTTTCCAAATTTCTCCAAAATCCTTTGTACTTACAGCTTTTATTTCCTGTTCATTAACTATCCAATGACAATATATATTTTTCCCATCATGCGCAATGGCAAACTTAACCTCAGGTTTATATGGATAATCTGACCAGTTAACTTCATTAAGTGTTTGATAAGTAATGTTTCCTTTCTTAAGAATATTGCCTAGATCTTTAGGCTCTTGTACAGGATTAATCTTCTGTATTAATAGTTTCTTCATAGTTTGTTATCTTTTAGCTATCTGAATAGATTATGCCAAGTTAGGGCTTTTTATTTGTATATAATAATAGTCAGTTAATCGGGTGAGTCTATTTTGTGTTTTTTTCAAATAAAGAGATCTTGTGTGATATTTATTCTCCTATGATAGTAGCTACAACTTTTCTTCTACCTCCAGAGTTTCTGAATTCGCATAGGTAGATACCTTGCCATGTACCTAAGTTAAGTCTTCCATTCGTGATTGGAATGGTCAAGCTAACCCCTGTGATAACAGATTTAGCATGTGCTGGCATATCATCTGGCCCCTCCGTTGTGTGCGTATAATACAATTCTCTTTCTTTTATTAAACGATTAAATATGTTTTCCAAATCCACTCTAACATCTGAATCTGCATCTTCATTTAGAGTAAGGCCTGCTGAAGTGTGTTTTAGAAATAAATGAATGAATCCAACCTGAGGAAGTTTAGGAATATTATGCTCTATTTCTTGTGTAATTAGATGGAAACCTCGCGGTTGAGCGTTAAGTAAAAATTCATATTGTTTAATCATCTTGTTATTTGTTAGCTTTTATTTGTGGTTTCTATAAGTGTAGAAATGATGTCAAATTTTCTTTTGAAATGCTATACGTTTAGTCCCATCAGTAGCATAAATAATACCGCATCGTTTGAAATTTGTGTTTTGAAGGATACGCAACATAGCAAAGTTCTTTTCATGGGTATCTACTCTAATGTTTTTATCTCGGTTCAAACACCATTTAAGTATAAATGTACCAATCCCATTGATTTTTCCATTGCTGGCTAATCTATGTACGGTAGAGTAGGGTAAATGATTAAGCCAACTTCCTTGTTCTATTTTGTTATAAGTTGGGTCTTCTCCTGGAATTAAACAAAATACAGCAATGAGGTCATTATCCAATAAACACTTATAGCAAAATCCGGAATTTATATCCTTCTTTATAGTTTCAGTTGAAGGGTAATTTAGTGCCCATTGTGTGGTGTTATTATTCTTTATCATCCACTCTCTTGCATAGTCATAGATGTTCTCTATAGTAGATAAATCACTTAGTAGAGCTTTTTGTACTTCTATTTTCATTTTAAGATTACACTTTATATGTTTTAGGTTATATAAATTTACAACTTTTGTGTCATTGAGGCAAACTGAATCAATTTGTTTTTGTTTTTCCTCTAGATTGACTGTAAAGATGGTTATCTTGGTCAACTTTTAGTTTAGAAGTAGAAAATAATTAAGTTTATATAATAAGGAATAATAAGAAATGATTAAAAATTTAGTGTTCGATTTTGGTGGTGTAATAGTAGATTTAGATAAAGATAATGCTATTCGTCAGTTTAAAGAGATAGGTGTTCATAATATTGAAGATTACATTGGACTTTATGCGCAACAAGGAATCTTTTTAGAGGTTGAAGATGGAACCATTGATGAGGTTACTTTTTGTCGTAATTTATCGATGTTGATAGATAAAGAGCTAGCTTTTGAAGAGGTAAAAAATGCATGGCTTGCTTTTATTGCAGGTTTAGATGAGTCTAAATTAGATTATATTGAAAGTCTAAAAAATAAATACAATTTATATATACTAAGTAATACAAATCCATTTATACAGTCGTGGGCACAATCTTCTGATTTTTCATCTAAGGAGCGTCCATTGAACGACTATTTTAAAAAAATATATGCTTCTTATGAAATGGGATATATAAAACCCAATCGTAAAATATTTGAACTTATGGTGGAAGATGCCCATTTAATACCTTCTGAAACCTTATTTATTGATGATGGAGAGAGTAATATTACTATAGCAAAGGAAATGGGGTTTAAAACATACTTAGCAAAAAATAAAGAAGATTGGAGAGATAGTATATCTAAAATATTGGAGTTAAATAAATAGTTTATAATTATCGATGAGGCCAAATTTACAGTTTATCACAAAAATAAAAGGAATTCTTTATGCCCTAATTTCATCGGGTACTTTTGGTTTAATACCTCTATTTACTATTCCTCTAAGAAAAGAGGAAGGGATGAATGAGTTTTCGATTGTATTCTATCGTTATTTGTTGTCTGCTAGTTTTATTGTTGTTTTATACTTAGCGGACAAAAAAAGTTTTCGAATATCACTGCAATCATTGTTGAGATTGTTTTGTATGAGTTTGTTTTATGCAGCTACAGCCGTTTGTTTAGTCTATTCTTATAATTATATTCCAAGTGGCGTAGTTACAACAATTCATTTTTTATATCCTGTAGTGGTTGTTTTTTTGATGACTCTTTTCTATAAAGAACCCATGTCAAAGCGATTGATTTTTATTGCTTTTCTAGCCATAGTAGGAGTGGGGTTTTTAGCACTTTCTGGCAGCAAAAGTGGAGAATATCTGCCTGACCAGACTTTAGGAGAAATTGTCTTAGGGCTTACACTGGCTGTTAGTACAGCTTTTACTTATGGGTTTTATATTGTAGGACTTAATTTGCGTGGTGTGCGTGAACTAGATAGTAAAGTGGTTACATTCTATGTACTGATGTTTGGAGCTATTGTCTATGCAATTTTAGCTCAGTTTTCAGATGGAATTCAATGGATACCAAGTGGAAAAGCATGGTTAAATTTAAGTTTACTTGCTCTTCTTCCTACGGTTGTTTTTTTAATTACCCTACTATTGGCAGTGAAAAATGTAGGATCATCTACAACATCCATTCTTGGTGCAGCTGAGCCTATTGTAGCTGTATTATGTGGAGTGCTTGTTTTTGATGAGGGATTTAGTATAGGTGGTTTTGTAGGTCTTTGTTTGGTGATTATAGCTGTAACATTGGTCATGTTAGATACATCGAGAAAGAAAACAGCATAGGGAGAATAAAAAAAGACAAGAGAAACTATGGACTAGTTCTCTTGTCTTTTACACTAAAACAGATTTATAGAATTTTTAATATGTCTTTATGAAATTACTTTTTCAATAAAGAGAAAGCATAAATGTATTCACCTTGAGGTTTTTCTGTCCCTTCTTTAGTAGCGGGAACAGCTTCTTGTTCAGATACATCAGTTACAATAAGAGAAAAGTTTAATGTTTTGTCTTGATATGTTCCTTTAGCATTAGCTTCTAAAGCTACTAATAATGTGTGATTAGGAGCGTTTTCGACTTCCTCACCATTACCTTCACCATCTGTATTATCTTCTCTTGCTACTTCCTCTTCGGCTAAATAGTAGCTGATAGCTATTGGAGAATCAGCTTTAATAACTAGTTCTAAACCATTTTTTTCTTCATTGATTTTTGAAGTATAAGCAGTTTCATAGTTTACAGCTTCAACAGTTGGTAATATTTCGGCTAAAACAGCTTCATCATTGATATAATCTTTAAGAATTCTTTCGAATGGAAGATTAGATAGTTTAATACCATCTGCTGTTACTTCAGCTGAAAAATTGTTTTCTCCTTCAGTATTTTCTCTTGGAGATGTAAATGGATTTAGAGTTACTTCGCCTGAATACTTACCTATAACATCTGAAACTTGAATGTTTGTCTTGTCGTCATCATCACTGCTACAAGCCATAAAAGTAGCAGTTAGTCCAAATAGAATTACAGCAAAAAATGCGTTTTGTAGTTTCATTAAATTTTTCATATTCTTTCTTTAATATTGTTGTTTTGTAAAATGAAAATTATTTCTTTCTGAATTTTACAACCCAGGGTCCGAGATTGCAGTCTCGATAAGTACTTACAATTAGTAAATGTGAGAATTTGAAATTACTGCATCTTTAAAAGCAAATATTTGTTAATAGTCTAATTTCCCTTCACTTTATATATAAGGACTGTTTACAATAAGATTATTGGAGGTATAGATAGTTGCGAGAGAAGTATTAAAAGAGAGGGTTTTTTACTTAAAATAATTAAAGTGTTGTAGGGCATGTTGTTGAACATCTAATAAATAAGGTTTGTTTTATTATAACACAGTTGAATTTCTTTTTCTATAATTATGTTGACTAAATTATCATTAATACGGGTGTGAAAAGTCTTAAAAGAATGAGGGTGGCACCTTTTTTTAAGGGTTTCATTAAAACTACTACATTATGAAATTATTAGAATATCAAACAAAGTCTTTTTTGAAGAAACAGGGCATTCCTACAGAGTCCTATATTCTCTGTCGTACTCCAGATGAGGCAGAAAAGGCCTATACTACTTTAGGTAAGAAGCAGGTTATGGTGAAGGCGCAAGTGCTTACTGGAGGACGGGGGAAAGCGGGAGGTATACAAAAGGCTTCTTCAATAGAAGAAACCAGGATGCAAGCAGAGAAGTTGCTGAGGTTATCTATTCGGGGGTTACCTGTACAGGAACTGATTGTGAGTGAGGCAGTAGCTATTGATGCAGAGTTTTATGTGAGTTTTGTGATTGATCGCAAGCAGAAAAGCGTGTTATTAGTTATGAGCCGTGAGGGAGGAATGGATATCGAACAGGTTGCTAGAGAGACGCCTGATCGTGTGTT